>DASYLQ010000279.1:0-10577 GCA_036009485.1 Janthinobacterium sp. | reverse complement strand
GCCGGCCCGACCACCGCCACGCGCATGGACAAATTCACCGACATGATGCTGGAAAAGACCGGCTTGATCGCGATGATCGGCAAGGCCGAGCGAGGTCCGGCGGCGATCGAAGCCATCCAGAAGCACAAGTCGGCCTACCTGGTATCGAAAGCGATCAAGAGCGCCAAGGTGCTCGGCTTCGAAGACATGGGCATGGAAGCGATTTATGAATTCGACGTGGTGGACATGCCGGTGACGGTGGCGGTCGACGCCAACGGCACCTCGGTGCACAACACCGGGCCGAAGGAATGGCAGGCGAAGATTGAATCGCTGAGCAGCGTGGGGCGGATTCCGGTGACGCTGGCTTGATGAAGTCAACATGCACACCGTAAGCAAACCGCTCGCTGCCGCCCTGCCCTGCGACGCCCCCATCGGCGTCTTCGATTCCGGCGTGGGCGGCTTGTCGGTGCTGCGCCATATCCGCGCGCTGCTGCCGCAGGAAAACCTGATCTATTTCGCCGACTCCGGTTTCGCCCCCTATGGCGACAAGCCGGAACAGGTGGTGGTCGCGCGCTCGCTGGCGGTGGCCGACTTCCTGGTCAGGCGCGGCGCCAAGGCCCTCGTGGTGGCCTGCAACACGGCCACCGTGGCGGCCATCAAATCGGTGCGCGAACATTATCCGCAACTGCCCATCGTCGGCGTCGAACCCGGCCTGAAACCGGCCGTCGCGCTCAGCCGCAGCGGCAAGATCGGCGTGCTGGCGACCGACCGCACGCTGTCGGGAGAAAAATTCCTGCAGTTGCGCGAGCAGATCGCCAGCGCCAGCAAGGCAGAGTTCCTGCTGCAGGCTTGCATAGGCCTGGTCGACCAGATCGAGCTGGGCGAATTCGACAGCGAGGCCACGATGGCCCTGCTGGAGCGCTATATCGCGCCGCTGCTGGAGCAAGGCGCCGATACCCTGGTGCTCGGCTGCACGCATTATCCGTTTGTCCGCGCCGCCATCGAAAGCGTGGTGGCGCGCACGACCACGCAGGCGGTGACGCTGGTCGATACCGGCGACGCGGTCGCCCGGCAACTGGCGCGCCTGCTGAGCGCGGCCGGGCTGTTGCGCCAGGCCGCCGCCGCGCCCAGCCTGCAAGGCTATTCCAGCGCCGGCGCGGCGGCATTGGCGCTGGCGTTTTCCGGACTGCTGGGCTTGAGCACGGACGTTACCGAAATCAGCATAACGAAGAATTAAGAGGCCCCTAAGCGTCGCCAACAACAATGATGCGCCGGCGCCGTTGAATTAAATGCTGAATTATTAAAAAAAGGGCCCGGAATGTATCCGGACCCTTCTTTGGCTTGCTGCCGCCCGACTGCGGCGGGCGTTAGTTGAACAGGTTCAGTTCAACAATCGACCACCAGTTGGCGCTGGCGCCGGTCTGGACCAGCTTGATGTAGCGGGCGTTCTGGCTGCCCAGCTGGGCCGAGATATAAGCCGACGTGCCTTCGCCGGTCGCCACCGGGTTGCCCCAGTTGACGGCGTCGTTCGACACATACACTTGGTAGCCGCGGGCAAAGTCATTCGAATTTGCATCGAAATCCAGTTGCTTGAAGCTCGTTACGCTGCCCAGGTCGATCTGCAACCACTGGTTCGGCGCCTGTTGCTGGCCGCTGGTCCAGCGCGTCGTATTGTCGCCATCCAGCATATTGCTCAGCGGCTCGCCGGTGGCCGAGGCGCTCAGGCTCCAGCCGGTGCGCGGCAGTTTGCTGACCGGGCCGACGCCGTTGTAGGCGACGTTCAGTTCAGCGATCGACCACCAGTTCGACGCCAGCGTGCCGGTGTTGACGATCTTCATGTAGCGCCCCACCTGCGGCGTAAAGACCGCCGTGTCGCGCGCCGAGCCGGCCGCCTGGGTGAACACCGGCGTGCCCCAGTTGCTGCCGTCGGTAGACAGGTAGATCTGGTAGGCGCGCGCATAATCGCCGCCGTGGCTACCGGCATCCATCACCACGGTATCGACCGTCTGCGTCTTGCCCATGTCGATCTGCACCCATTGGCCGGGCGCCTGCGGCACCGAGCTGCTCCATACCGTATCGGTGCTGCCGTCTATCATGTTAGCGGGCACGTCGGTATTGAACGATGCGAAGGTCGTCACGGCCCAGCCGTCGCGGCCGGCGGTGCCGGTCGGCGCGGCGGGCGCCGGCGGCGTGCCGGCGCCGGCGCTGAAGTTACCCACCTTGAACTCGTCGATCGACCACCAGGCTTGCGAACTGCCGGTCTGCACCATCTTGATGTAGCGGGCATTTTGCACGCCCAGGCTCAGGGTCAGCGTCTGCGACTGGTCGTTGCCCTTGGCCACGGCCGTGCCCCAGGTCAGGCCGTCGTTCGACAAATAGATTTCGTAGCCGTTGGCGACGTCGTTGCCGTCGGCTTTGATCGCCAGCGTGTCGAAGGTCTTCACCGCCTTCATGTCGACGATGAAATACATGCCCGGCACCTGCACCGTGTCGGTGCTCCAGCGCGTGGTCGTATCGCCGTCGAACATGTTCGAGATCTGGTCCCTGCCGGGATTGCTGGGCGGGTTGCTGGTCGCGGTCCAGCCGGTGCGGTCCAGGTAAGGACTGCCGGCCGGCGGCGGCACCACGGCGACGGTCACCTTGGTCGGGTCGACCGATACCAGCGCCAGCGGCGGCACGGTGGTCGAGCCGGTCACGCCGGAATCGTTCTTGAACGTCACGGTCTGGGTGGTTGCGGTCGGGTTCCACACTTGCGCCGTGTAATTCGCGCCATTCTTGTAGATCGTCGTGCTCGGCCAGTTGCTGCCCCAGATGTCGCCGCTGCGGGTGCCCAGGGTCGCCATGCCATGGATAAACCAGTAGGAATTGAAGCGCTCGTTGGCTTGCATCAGCGAATCGTCCATCTTGGCCAGCACGCCCTGGGCGTCGCTGAGCGACTCGAACGGCCAGATGATGTGCTGCCAAGTGTCGGGGATCGGGTTGCCGTTGTTGTCGAAACTATTGGCGGCATGGTCCGCGGCCTCGCCGGCGTACAGCGTGGCGGCCTTGGCCGGGTCGCGGCCGTAATAGCTTACCCATTCCGAGGTCGGGCACCAGTGGATGCCGTAGATGTTTTGCGGATCGCCCGAGAAGAAGGTGCCGAAGTTATACGCCGAGCCATACACCTGGCCGATGCCGGCGTGGGTGAAGTCGGTCGGCCAGTTGTCGCGGTCGTAGTTGAACCAGTATTGCTCGATCGATTTCTCTTCGGTGGTGAAACCGTAGATGCCGGCGTCGCGGTAAGTCGTGTTGCCGGTGACCGTGCCCCACAGGTATTCGCCGACCCAGCCGAACAGCGCTTCGCCGGCCGCTTCCTGGTTGTTGCCGCTGCGGTTGTCGCCGAAGCCGCCCGCCCACGAATGGCCTTCATACGGGTCGAAATTGCGGAAGTACGGGAATTGCGCATCGGTGCGCGACGGGTTGGCGTAGTCGCGCAACAGCATTTCGACCATGCCGCCGTAGTTGGTCAGGAAGTCCTTGTCGTAGGTCGCCAGCACCGAGGCGGCGAAGGTGAAGTAGCCGTAGGTGAAATGGTGGTCGGTCAAGCCGGTATTCAAGCCGAAGCCGCTGTTGTACGCAAAGATGGAACCCCAGCCCGGCGAGTAGTGGAAATAGGTGCCATGCACCGGTTCCGTCGCCGAATATGTCAGCCAGTCGGTCAGGATGATCTTCAGCTTGGCCACATAACCGTCGCGGCGGACGGTGTCGCCCATCTGGTCGGCCACCAGGATCGCCTGGGCCAGCGGATGCAGCGCCTTGCCCTGCCAGTAAGGGTCGTTATTCATGTAGTTGGTCGCCACGCTATCGTCGAGCAGGTCGAGATAGGAAGCCACCTTGGCGCGCGAATACGAGGGATCGCTCGGTTCGACGAATTGCGGCAGCACGCCGTTGAAGCGGTTGACGGTCATGAAGGTATTGCCCTCATGCAGCTTCAAGGCGCCGCGGATGGTAGTGATTTCTTCGCCGGTCAGCGCCGCGTCCGACAGTTTCCATTGATGCGGCAGCAGGCCCATCACGGTATCGGCGGACAGGTCGCCGCGCATCGGCGTCGTGGTCGAGGTGAAGTTGGTGGTCACCAGCGAGGTCGCCGGATCGTAGGCGTAATCGACCTTGGTGCCGGTGACGAAGGCGTAGGCGTGCTGGTAAAAGTTCTTCAAGTCGAGGGCGGCGGGCAGGGCCGACAGCGACAGGTAGTTTTGCCCGTTCGCCAGCGTGATCTTGATGGTGCTGCCGATGCGCAGGAAGGTCGAGCCGGCCGGCGCGTAAATGCCGTACCAGCGCGTGACGGCTTGCGGCGCCGGCGCATTGTTGGTGGTGGCGATTTCAATGCCGATATGGTCGCCGGTATAGCTCTGGAAATCCGCCGTCAGGATCGGATTGCCGCCATCGTCGAAGAAGCGGGTGGCGCCGTAGGCGGTGATCTGCACCTTGTCCGGATTGGCGAAGGTATTGAAGATGTAGGGCGAACCCTGCACCAGGGTGGTGGTCATCTTGGCCGTGTTGTCGTCGCTGGTGATGACGTTGACGGAGTAGTCCCCGTAACCGTCGACCTTGGTCTGGATATTCGCCGGATTGATGGTGTTCGGCATCAGGAACAAGTCGGCCGGGCCGTCGCTGTCCATCCCGCCCTGCCCTTGCTGGGCATACGGCGCATTGATGTTGGTGATCGCCAGGCCGCTCTTGGTGAAGACGCTGCGGAACGGCAGAGTAATCAAGCTGTTGCCATTGCCCAGGTTGGCGATCAACAGCGATTGCCACCAGTCGTTGGACGGCACCGGGCCCACCACCTTGGTGGTTTTGTACAGCGGATAAGGCGGTTCCAGTTGGCTGAGATCGCCCTGCTCGTAACTGCCCTGGCCGACCTGCACCGCCGAGGCGGTGCTTGGGGTCGGGATCGGGTAGGCCGGGGTCTGCGGCGTGCCCGGGATATACGGGAATACCTTGAACTCGAACAGCGAATAACCGAAGGACGTGCCGCGGGCGATGCCCTGCATGCGCACATACCGGCCGCTGGCGAACATCGGGATGGTTTCGTTGCCGCCCGAACCGGTCAGCTGGCGATACACGGTGCTCCAGGTCTTGCCGTCGTCCGACACCTGGATGTCGTACGCGCGGCCATAGGCGTTTTGCCAATCCAGTTCGACGCTGCCGATGGTCTGGGTGGAGCCGAGGTCGAGCTGGATCCATTGCTTGTCGTCATACGAGGACGACCAGCGCGTATCGATCGAGCCGTCGTTGACGTTGGACGCCGCCACCTGGTCCGGTGACAGCTCGTTGGGGTGGCCGGGCTGGTCGATTTCAGTCGACGACGCCGTCACCGTGGCGCCCAGCGCCAGGTTGACCGGGGCCGCCGACGGCGGCGGATTGGCGCCGCCGGTACCCATCACCTGGAATTCGAAAATCGAATAACCGTAGGCGTCGTTGACACGCTTGAGGCCGAACATGCGCACATAGCGGGCGTTTTGCGGCGCGGCGAAGGTGACGTTGTTCTGCAAGCTGTTATTGCCGGTGATCGCCGGCGTCGCCAGCGTCCAGTTGATTTCATCGTTCGACACTTCGATGCGGAAATCGGTCGCGAAGGCGTTTTCCCAGTTGATCTGCACGCCGGTCACATTGGCGACGGCGCCCAGGTCGACATAGATCCACTGGTTATCGACTTGCCAGGCGCTTTCCCAGCGCGAATTAAGCGAACCGTCGATAGCCAGGTCCGGCGTATTGTTGTCATGGATGGAAGATGCGTACACCGGACGGTTCAGCGCCAGGTTGTAAGGCGCCTGGGTCTGGGCGGACGCGGCCGACATGCCGGCCATTTGCAGCAGGGCGCCCGAGACGCAGGCGGCCAGCGCGGTGCGGGCGAAGACGCCCAGGGAATGCTGCCCGGAACGCTTCAAGTCAGCGAAGTTTTTTTCGTTGTTCATTGAATAACTACCTTCATAAAGTATGAGCGAATGTTAAACAAGCGGATCGTGAAATTAAATACGACAAATATTTCCGTATGGAAACTTAGAACCTGACTTTACGACGTATAGTTGCCATATGTCAACAAAATATTTGTGTTTTTTATTTCCCGACTTTACGTCGTAAAGTTTTCTTATGTCAACAAAATCTTCGTGTCTTATTTGAATTGACGAGACGCCAATTCGAGAGGACGATAAGGGAAACGCACCCTCTGGATGAGGCGTTTTCAGTGGCGCTGCGGGGGGCCACACACCGGCTCACGTGGCCGGCGCGTCGTTGGGCTCGGTACATCCATGCCGGCTGCGCCGGAAAAGGGTTACTGCAGGAAAAAATCTCAGCCGGCCAGCAGGCGGTAAAAGAAGGTGGTGGCGCACAAGCCGCCATGCGGCAGCAGCGCATAGCCGGGGATCACGCCGCAATGTTGCCAGCCGAGCCGGGCATACAGGCGTTCGGCGTCGGCGCTGGCCGTATCCAGCACCAGCAGCGACTTGCCGCGCTCGCGCGCCAGCTGTTCCGCGGCCAGCATCAGCGCCGCCCCGCATCCCTGGCGGCGGGCGCGGCGGTGCACCAGCATCTTCGACACGTCGGCGCGGTGCGGCTGGTTTTCAGGCTGCTCCAGCACCAGTTGCACGGTGCCGACAATGCCTGTGGCGTCCTCGGCCACCAGCAATTCGCGCTCGCCGCGGGCGACGCCGTCCGCCACGCCGCTCCAGAATGCCAGCGCATTGGATGGGGATAGCGGATGCATGAAACTCACCGAAGCGCCGCCTTCGACGCAATCGATCAGCAGCGCGGCCAGGCCTTGCAATTGCTGGCCGCTGACGCTGGCCAGGCGGCGGATGACGGGGGCTGGGTTTGGGGGAGCGGTCGGCATGACAAAAATATAGCTTATTGCGTAATGCGCGGCAAGCCTGAAGATAGGGCGACGAATGGGACAAGAAAAAAGGGTTACGCGCCGAAGCGGGTAACCCTTTGATTTTTATTGCATATTCTGTGGGGTGGCTGATGGGGCTCGAACCCACGACAACAGGAATCACAATCCTGGACTCTACCAACTGAGCTACAGCCACCACTGTACAACGCCTGTTTCGGGAGTGATCCCTGACAGGTGCCGAATTATACAAACTTCCTCGCTACCTGGCAAATCTAAATGCGCATTTCGGTAAAAATTCCCAATCGCCCCCGATGTGGACGCGGCCGGCGCCGGCATTGAGAGCCGAAGGTCCGGGCTAGAATCGATAAACCGGCCCACTTCTTCCAGCAAGTCTCCGAGAATTACGTCCAGAGCAATGTTTTGCATTGCCAATGAGCATCAAAATAAGACTACAATCTTGTAGTATATAGTCCCTCCCTTGCACGAAGCATGCAGGCGGCACACAATGGCGGCGCACTATCGCAGCCGCGCCTGGATACCTGAAGAGAATCATGGACCATACATCAGACGCGCAATTCAATTCCTACGGAAAAGATACCCCGGTGGGAAGACCGAATACGGACGGCCGGGCCGGCGTATTCGTGCCGACCGCCGAGTTCGACCTGGACAACACCACCACGATCCGCAAAGGCGCCGGCATCGTCGGTTTCGGCAATCCGGACGGCACGCTGACCGTCTACTTCGAAGCCAACCGCTTCGACGAATCCGGCTTGCACCGCTGGGAACACAAGATGCGCAAAGCCTATGACCGCATGGTGATGGCGGCGCCAACCGTGTCGAAAACCAAGCTCGAGGCCAAGTTCCTGGAACAGGTCGGCATCATCGACGGCATGGGCATCAATCTGAAGAATCCGGAGGCGCTGCAGCGCTGGCTGGCATTGTCGAACGCGCTGGATACCGCGCCGGAACAGCATATAGTGCTGTGGAAGAATAAATAAGCCCGCGCGACAAGAATTTGTCCTACAGAGGCTCGGTCGATTCGCCGATGCCTCAAAGCATCGACAGATCCTATGATGGCATTATCACTATCCGCCCGGGAGCATGCCATGTCACGCCTCTTACCCATTACGGTCGGCGCCATACAGATAGGCCTGGCAGGCTTGGCGACCTATATACTCTGTTCGGCCAATACCTTGAACGAAGTCGCGCTTTTTCTGAGTCACTGAACCGAAAAAAACGCCGTCCGCCACACCCTGGAGTGTGGCGGACGGCGTTTTATGCCGCCCCTTGCGCCGGCTGCCTAGCGATGGTGGTAACCGCCGCCGCGTCCCCAGCCGCCGCCGCGGTGGCCGCAGCACCAGCCGCCGAAGCCGAAGCCCAAGTCCAGGCCGATCGACACCGGCGGGTAGTAATAATAGGGCTGCTGCACATACACCGGCGACGCCGCATAATAAGGATCCTGCACATACACGGGCGAGCTGTACACCGGCGCCGCAGAGGTGTACTGCTGCGCCTGCTGAGCCGGATAGGCTTGCGCCTGCGCCGGCTGCGACGACACCACATGCCATTCATGCGGATCGCCGACCGGCTGCGGCGCAGCCATGGTGTAGTAAGCCGGGCCAGGCACGGCACACCCGCCCAGGGCGGCCAACGAAATTACAGCGATTAAGTTTTTCATGGCAAATTCTCCTCGTCCAATGCCCTACTATAAGAAATATTTGCCAGTCTCGTTGCACATTTACAGCTTGTTACAACAGCATCGGGACGGCTACATTCCTGCTTGATTTTTCCTCGAGCAGCTTACGTTCCAGCTTACATTGCTTACACTTAAGCTGCCTAGTAGCATCACAAAAAAGGCTCAGATATACGGAATCTCGCACATGTCGAGCGCCTGACCGGCGGCATCGTAGCGCAGCACGCAGACATCGAAACCCACCCCGTAATCGAAATCGATGTGTTGTATCTTACCGTACTGCAGCGTCAGCGTGCGCCTGAACTCTTTTGTCGAGCGCAAGGACGCCACGTCGGCCGGGATCGCCATCGCCGTATTAAATTCCGGCTTGTGCATTTCCTGGCGCCGATCCACGTCGACATGCATGGCCAGGTCCAGCGTCACGCCCCCCGGCACGTAGCGTATGGCGCTGACGCTGCGGTGCGCACTCATCACGCCCCAGGCGCAGGCGGCGCCGGCCTGGTCGCATTGCTTCAGTTGCGCCAATGGAAAGACTTCATCCTGTCCAGCCAGGTTTTTCAGCGGCCAGCTCGAACGCGAACCGTCGCGCTTGCCGCTCAAGGCATTGGTCCAGCTCAGGCTGTTAACCAGCGAGACATATTGCCGGTCCTTGCCGGGATCGCCAGGATTGCCCAGGCTGGCGCAAGCCGACAAGGCAAGCGCGACCAGCATACAGATGGCGTGGCGTATCGGTCGCCGGAATAACCTTATTCGCATTTCAGTTCGCATCTCGCTTGGTTATATAGGTTCTATATGAAGGGACAAGGAAAACGTCTGCCGCTGCGCATCGGTCTACAGCCGGCGGGCGAAGATTTCACATCAGGGAGAGGGTAACAGATAGTCGGCGGCAACGGCAGTCCGGCCGGGCGCGGGGTGTGGCGAAAAAGGTCGGGCACGAGGGCCGCCGCAGCGGCGCCGCAGCCTCGTCGCGGCAGCCGCCCTCGAGACGGGCGGGCCGCGTGCGGATGATTAATCGAGCTTCCAGGCGTAATCGACCTTGGTCCAGGTTTGCGCCGGGCTGCCGTCTTTCGTGCCCGGCTTGAATTTGCAGGCGCTGAGCGACTTGATGGCGGCCTTGTCCAGGTTCTTGAAGCCGCTGGATTTTTCGACTTTCGAATCGGCCACGGAACCGTCGGCATTCACCAGGAAGCTCATCGACACGGTGCCCTGCTCTTCGTTCATCAGCGACGCTTTTGGATAATCGGCCTTGCAATTCTTTGGATCGAACGATGCCGGCACTTCGGCAGCGAATGCGATAGACGAGGTGGACAACAGCAATGCAGCGGTAAGGCTCAGATAACTTTTATTTTTCGACATGATTTTTCCCCAAATTTTTACACGAACAATGATTAAAACTCTTCCCATTCGTCGCTGCCGGTGCTGGCGACCCGCTTCGGTTTCGGGGCCGGCGCCGCCGCTGCGCTCAAGGTTTTCTTGCGCGCAGCGGCGCGCACCGGCAAAGCCTTGACGGTGGCGGCGGCGGCGCGCGGCGCGGCGGCCACGGCCCTTATCGGCTGGCTGATCACGGCCCGCTCGCCCTCGACCAGCTTGAAGATGCTGACGACGTGGGCCAGTTCGGAAGCCTGGTCTTGCAGGCTTTGCGCCGCTGCGGCCGATTGCTCGACCAGCGCCGCATTTTGCTGGGTCATGCTGTCCATCTCGATGATGGACAGGTTGACTTGCTCGATGCCGGCGCTCTGTTCCTGGCTGGCGTTGGCGATCTCGCTCATGATGTCGGTGACGCGCTTCACGCTGGCAACGACTTCGTCCATCGTCACGCCGGCCTGGCCGACCAGTTTCGAACCGCGTTCCACCTTCTCGACGGAGTCGCCGATCAGCGCCTTGATTTCCTTGGCGGCGCCGGCGCTGCGCTGTGCCAGGTTGCGCACTTCCGCCGCGACCACGGCGAAGCCGCGGCCTTGCTCGCCCGCTCGTGCCGCTTCGACCGCTGCGTTCAACGCGAGTAGATTCGTTTGGAAGGCGATCTCATCGATC
>DASYLQ010000278.1:0-4545 GCA_036009485.1 Janthinobacterium sp. | reverse complement strand
GAAGGGGCCGAGCGAAGCCAGCGGAGGCAAACGGTCGAGATAGGGTTTCATGGCGAAGGTCCCTGTGCGCTTTACTTGTTGCCCCAGCACGCATCCAGACCGTATTTGGCGTCCTTGCTGTCTACGCCCTTGACCGGCTGTTGCGCGATCAGAGTGACGCCGGTGTCGTGATAGCCGCTGACCTTCTTGCCGGTCCTGGCGTAGGCGACGCCGGCGTCGACGCCCATCTCCGCCATCTTCAGCGGGTATTGCTGCGAGGTGGCGGCGATGGCGCCGCGCTGGACGTCCCTGACGCCGGCGCAACCGCCGTCGACCGAGACGATCATCACGCCTTTTTCCTTGCCGGCGGCGGCCAGTGCCTTGTATGCCCCGGCGGCGGCCGGTTCATTGATGGTGTAGACCAGGTTGATGTCGGGATTTTTTTGCAGGCAGTTTTCCATCGCGGTCTGGCCCTTGGCCTGGTCGCCGAAACTGTCGGCCATGCACACCACGTCGGCGCTCTTGGCCGGCTCGGTCTTTTTGGCGTCGATGCCGGGGGCGCCGAAACCGGAAAGGAAGCCGTTATGCCGCAATACGCCGACCATGTGGCCGGGGAACAGGTCGAGCATGGCGATCTTCGCCGGCTTGCCGGCCAATGCCGCCCTGGCGTATTGGCCGATCAAGACGCCGGCCTTGAAATTGTCGGTGGCGTACAGGGCGTCGACCGCTTCCGGCGGTTCGGTCGGGCTGTCCAGCGCGATCACCATCACGCCCTGGTCGCGCGCGCGCTTGATCGCCGGCACGATGGCCTTGGAATCCGTCGGCGTGATCAAGATGGTCTTGGCGCCGGCGGCGACCATGTTTTCGATCACCGTGACCTGGCCGCCGTTGTCGCTTTCCGACTTGCCGGCGCCGGTCAGCAGTTTGGCGCCGTTGGCCTTGGCGGCAATTTGCGCGCCCTCTTTCATTTTGACAAAGAAGGGATTGGTTTCAGTCTTCGTGACCAGGCCGATGACAGGCTCGGCGGCCAGCGCCGATACGGCCGCGCCAGCCAGCATGAGCGCGGCAAGCGTGTGGAATCGATAGTGGAACTGCATGGGGTGTCTCCTCATGGTATGTGGCGTTTTTTATATGGGCGGTGCCGGACATTGTGGGTCTTTCTCCTCCTTGCCTGGTTTGATAAAAACTAATCGGGCGCGCGCCGCCTGAGCCGGCGGGGGCGTTCATTTTTCTTCGCCTTCGGGCCACTGGAAGATGAGGTCGGCGCGCGCGGCCGTCGCGTCGATCAGGCGCGCATTCGGTTCATCGGTGGCCGCCACCCAGTCCAGCGCCGCCTGCCGCGTGCGGCCGAAGCGCACATGGCGCTCGACCAGGCGCGACTGGCGCAGTGCGCCGTCGACCTCGACGTACCAGGCTTCGTCCAGCAGGGACTTGATCTGCGCCCACGGACCGTCGTCGAGCAAGAGGTAGTTGCCCTCGGTGATCACCAGCGGCGTGGCGCTGTCGATGGCGATGGCGCCGGCGATCGCCTCTTCCAGTTGGCGCGTGTATTCCGGGGCGTACACGGTTTCGCCCGGCACATTGATTTTCAGGCGGCGCAATAACGCGACGTAGCCGGCGCTGTCGAAGGTGTCTTGCGCGCCCTTGCGGCCGGCGCGGCCCAGGCGGGCCAGCTCGGCATTGGCCAGATGGTAGCCGTCCATCGGCACCACCACCGCCCTGGCGCCGAAGGCGTCGGCGAGTTGCCGGGCCAGCGTCGACTTGCCGCAGCCGGGCGCGCCGACGATGCCCAGCAAACGGCGCGAACCGGAAGCCAGCAAGGCTTCGATGCGCTGCACATACCTATCCGCGATCATGCTGTCTCCCGCCTGTAGGGCACCTCGAAAAACCTACTGCGCAGCCCGCTCTCGCGTCTCCGTTGCTCACCGGCTCGGCGCCCCCGTACCTCCATACGGTTCCGCTACTCAACGCGACATCGGGCTTGCTCGCTACGGTTTTTCGAGGTGCGCCGTATTGTGAATACTTTTGATTGTGACGATGATGGCACGGCGATTTTAGAAACACAAGCGCTTGCGCAAGCGCTTGCGCGTCATTTTACTGAGCTTTTTGGGGATTTCTGCCAGTTTGCATGATGAACGGAAAAATCGCTTGTCTGGGAGGAATAAATCGGATGCAGGCTGTAGAGGGCAACTGCTGAAACGCCGGCCGGCGCATGAAATCAGTGAATGATCTTGGCGAGGAAGTCGCGTGCGCGCTCGGAGCGGGTGGTGTTGAAGAACTCGTCCTTGCTGCAATCCTCGACGATGCGCCCCTGGTCCATGAAGACGATACGCTTGGCCACGCGTTTGGCGAAGCCCATCTCGTGCGTGACGACCATCATCGTCATGCCCTCCTGCGCCAGGCCGACCATGACGTCCAGCACTTCATTGATCATTTCCGGATCGAGCGCCGAAGTCGGCTCGTCGAACAGCATGGCGATCGGATCCATCGCCAGCGCGCGGGCGATCGCCACGCGCTGCTGCTGGCCGCCCGATAACTGGGCGGGGAATTTGTCTTGCTGGGCGATCAGGCCGACCCGGTCCAGGTAGCTCAGTGCGCGCGCATTGGCTTCGTCTGCGCTGCGTCCCAGCACCCGGGTCTGGCCCAGGGTCAGGTTTTCGCGGATCGACAGGTGCGGGAACAGCTCGAAATTCTGGAACACCATGCCGATGCGCGCGCGCAGTTTCGGCAGGTCGGTCCCGGGGTCGCCGAGCGCGACGCCGTCGACCGTGATCTCGCCCTGCTGGAACGGCTCGAGGCCGTTGACGGTCTTGATCAGGGTCGACTTGCCGGAACCGGAAGGACCGCAGATCACCATCACGTCGCCCTTGGCCACCTGCGTGCTGCAATCGGCCAGCACCTGGAACTGGCCATACCATTTACTCAGATTTTTTATGGCTATCATATTTATTATGGTGGTAGCGCCGCTCTGCGCACCCGAGCACGCCAGCCTCGGTTACACTCGCGGCTACCTGCAACGGCTGGCTTGACAGTACCAGTGCCCCCAGGATACTTCAGAACTTGCAACAGTTTCATCGATTTAAGCGGCTGCAGCGCTGGGCCGCACGGCCGTCGCGCTGCCGCGAAAGACGCCATTTTGCCCGAGATTGCGCGGCGGCGGAGAACATCCCGCCACGCCATCATTGTCCGACGCGACACTATCACAGGAAATGCAGAGCATGAAAAAGAAAAACCAGCTGACCACCTACATCCTCATCAGCCTCGGGCTGGGGATCGTCGCCGGTTACCTCGCCAACAAAACCCTGGTCGACACCAGTGGATTCGCCGACACGATGTCGCTGGTCACGACGCTGTTCCTGCGCCTGATAAAAATGATCATCGCGCCGCTGGTGTTTTCCACGCTGGTGCTGGGCATCGCCAAGATGGGCGACGTCAATGAAGTGGGCCGGGTCGGCATCAAGACCCTGGGCTGGTTCTTCATCGCCTCGCTGATTTCGCTGACGCTGGGCTTGATCATGGTGAACCTGTTCCACCCCGGCGATTCGCTGGCGGGCCATTTGCCCCCGGCCGGCGCCAGCTCCGGCGTCGCGGCCAGCGGCCTGACGCTGAAGGAATTCGTCACCCATCTGGTGCCGGCCTCGATCGTCGAAGGCATGGCCAAGAATGAAATCCTGCAGATCGTGATCTTCTCGCTGTTCTTCGGCTCGGCCGCGGCGGCAGTCGGCCAAAAGGCCGAACCCCTGGTGGCCGCCCTCGACGGCGTCGCCCACGTCATGCTGGTGGTGACCGGCTATGTAATGAAGTTCGCGCCGGCCGCCGTGTTCGCGGCCGTCGCCGGCACCGTCGCCACCAGCGGCCTGGCCGTGCTGTCGACCTACGGCGTGTTCATGAGCGAGTTTTACCTGAGCATGGGTTTGCTGTGGGTGGTGCTGATCGGCGTCGGCTACCTCTTCCTCAACAAGCGCGTCTTCGCCCTGCTGGCCGAAGTGCGCGGCCCGACGCTGCTGGCCTTCACGACGGCGTCGAGCGAAGCGGCCTTCCCGAAAACCCTGGAAGGCCTGGAACGCTTCGGCGTGCGCAACCGCATCGCCGCCTTCGTGCTGCCGATCGGCTATTCGTTCAACCTGGACGGCACCATGATGTATTGCACCTTCGCGACGATGTTCATCGCCCAGGCCTACGGCATCGAGATGACGGCCGGCCAGCAGATCACCATGATGATGGTGCTGATGCTGACCTCGAAAGGCGTGGCCGGCGTGCCGCGCGCCTCGCTGGTGGTGATCGCCGCCACCTTGAGCCAGTTTCATATTCCGGAGGCGGGCCTGCTGCTGCTGCTGGCCATCGACCACTTCCTCGACATGGGCCGCTCGGCGACTAACGTCATCGGCAACAGTATCGCCACCGCGGTGGTGGCGAAATGGGAAGGCGAATTGCATGCGCCGCTGGCGGAACGGGAACTGGCGCAGGGGGCGCGGCCCTAAGCAACCGGCGAAGTTGAAAAAAGGGCTTCCCGCGGGAAGCCCTTTTGTTTTCCAACCCGCTTTCAAGCCGTGGCGGTCAGGCTGG
>DASYLQ010000277.1:0-2459 GCA_036009485.1 Janthinobacterium sp. | reverse complement strand
CTGCGGGCCATGGTGGCGAAGCGGCGCGAAAACTGAGGCGCAGCAGCGCTGTCAGGTCAGGGCCCACTCCCGGTCCATCTGGCGCAGATAGGACTGCGGCGCCGCTTCATTGCTGGCGAAGGAAACCACCTCATACGCATCCGGCCGCGCCAGCAGGGCCAGCAACAGCTGGTTGTTCAGCGCATGGCCCGACTTGTGGGCTTCATAACTGGCCAGCAGCGGATGGCCGATCAGGTACAGGTCGCCGATGGCGTCGAGGATCTTGTGGCGCACGAATTCGTCGTCATAACGCAAGCCGTCGCTGTTGAGGATGCGGTACTCGTCCATCACGATGGCGTTTTCCAGCGAGCCGCCGCGCGCCAGGCCGATGCCGCGCAACATTTCCACGTCCTGCATGAAACCAAAGGTGCGCGCGCGCGCCACGTCGTGCACATACGACACGACGCCGAAATCGACGCTGGCGCGCTGGGTGGTGCCGTCGACGGCCGGGTGATTAAATTCGATGAAAAAATCCAGCTTGAAACCGTCGTGCGGGCTCAGGCGCGCCCATTTTTCCGCAGCGCCCTTGCCTTCGCGTACTTCGACCGGCTTGATGACGCGGATGAATTTCTTTGCCGCGTCCTGTTCCTCGACGCCGGCCTGCTGCAGCAGGAAGACGAAGGAAGAGGCGGAGCCGTCCATGATGGGGATTTCCTCGGCCGACACATCGATCACCATATTGTCGATGCCCAGGCCGGCCGCGGCCGACATCAGGTGCTCGACGGTGGAGACGCGGGCGCCGTCCTTGATCAGCACCGAGGCCATGCGCGTGTCGCCGACCGCCATCGCGCTGGCGGGGAACTCGACCACCGGGTTCAGGTCGACGCGGCGAAACACGATGCCGGTATCGGCGGGCGCCGGGTGCAAGGTCAGCTCCACCTTGGTGCCGGAGTGCAGGCCGACACCGACGGTGCGGACCAGCTCTTTGATTGTGCGTTGTTTTAACATGGGCCCGATTATATCAACTTGAGGCCTTGAAGTTGCTTGAGGGCTTGGAAAAGCCGGGCTGCCGCGACGCCGGCGCAACAGGCGGCGCGCTCAGGGATGCCCGGTTCCGCATGCATGGCCAGGTTGGCGCTTCAGGGATGCTCGGCTTCGGCATGCACCGCTTCGCGCCGCACCAGGTAGACGCCGCTGGCGACGATGATGGCCGCGCCCAGCAGGGTGTAGCCGTCCGGCAGCGTGCGCCACAGCAGCCAGTCCAGCAGCACGCCCCAGGCCAGCGCCGAATATTCGAACGGCGCCACGCTCGAGGCCTTGCCGAGCCGGAAAGCTTCGGTGATCGCCAACTGGCCCAGGAAGCCGCTGACGGACAGGCCGGCCAGCAACCACCAGTCCTGGGAACGGATCGCCACCCAGGCCGGCGCCGCCAGCACGCCGCCGCCGGCCGCCATCATCAGCATCAGCCAAAACACCATGCTTTCGCTGGGATCGCTGCGGCTGAGCACGCGCCCGGTGATGGCCGACACCGCATAACAGGCGGCCGCGCCCAGCACCGCCAGGCCGCCCATGGAAAAAAAGCTCCTGCCGCTGGGGCGCAGCACCACCAGCACGCCGGCCAGGCCGACGGCGATCGCGCCCCAGCGCGCCAGGTCGACCTTTTCCTTCAGGATGAATACCGAGAGCGCGGTGATCAGGGCCGGAGCGATGAAAAAGATCGAATACGCCTCGGCCAGCGACAGCAGGTTCAGCGCATGGGCGAACAGGGTGATCATGGCGATGCCGAGTGCGCCGCGCAGCAGGTGCAGCGGCCAGCGCACCCGGAACACCTTGCCGAAAGCGCCGCGCCAAGCCAGATACAGACAGACCAGCGGCAGCGAGGTCAGCGCGCGCAAGGCGGTCACCTGCATCGCCGGGTAGTGCGCCGACAGCAGCTTCATGGCCGTATCCATCAGCGAAAACATGGCGACGGCGGCCAGCATCGCATAGATGCTGCGCAGGTTTTGCGAGCGCGGCGTCAGGGTGCGTCCTTCAGGTTTGCCGGGGCCGGGTGTTGGGCGATGTTCATGATAATGATTCGACAATAAAAACGGCGCCTAAGCGCCGTCCAGGGAAACGCAGTGGAGACTTAAGCCAGTTGGCCCAACATCGTTTCCGCGCTCGATACATCCAGCTTGCCGCCGGCTTCGACGTTGAGCTGCTTGACCACGCCGTCGACGACCAGCATCGAATAACGCTGCGAGCGGGTGCCCATGTTGAACTTGCTGAAGTCGGCGTCCAGGCCCATGGCCTTGACGAAGTCGGCGTTACCGTCGGCCATCATGCGCACGATGCCGGTGGCTTTTTGCTCGCGGCCCCAGGCGCCCATGACGAAGGCGTCGTTGACGGCGATGCACCAGATTTCATCGACGCCCTTGGCTTTCAAGTCGTCGGCGTGCTTGACGTAGCCCGGCACGTGTTTCGCCGAGCAAGTCGGGGTG
>DASYLQ010000276.1:0-4329 GCA_036009485.1 Janthinobacterium sp. | reverse complement strand
CTGAAGACGACGTGATAACCGGCCGCGGCGATGTCGGCGGCGGGGAATTTGTCGTCGGTCAGCTTGGTCTCTTGCAGGCAGAGTACATCGACCGGGTTATCGGCCAGCCATTGCAATACCTGCGGCAGGCGGACTTTGAGTGAGTTGACGTTCCAAGTTGCAAATTTCATGTTTACCTAGTGAGCGGGATTGATACAGTCGGCATGATACAGTCGGCATGATACAGCTGGCATGATACAGGGCCGGCTCAAGCCCGCCCCGGCTCCCTGAGGGCAAAATGTTGCAAACTATAACAAAGCGATAATTCAGGGCCACGTGTGTGTCGTGCGCGTACATCCTGTGTAAAAATTACATTACTATTCAACGAAAGCGAAATATACTGATGTCAGAACGGATTAAGTGTTGCCCATAGCACTACAATACATGCATTGATGCATCACGGAAATCGTTATGCAGTGTTAATAAATGGTAGTATTTTGAAATATTGCAGGTTCAACAGTGAGTATGCGAGAAGCATTTGTAAAGGAAGAAAATGCGAACTGCATTTGAAGCATGGGCCCAGCGTGACGGCCACATCGTGCGGCGTCGAGAAGACAAGCCTGACGAGTATCTGATATTTGAAACGCAGCGGCGCTGGGTGATTTGGCAAGCTGCGTTAACGCATGGGAAAACCGCCGGCAAGAGCAAGACCAGCGCCGTCGAAAAGGCCGCGCGCGCCAGCGCCCAGCGTTCGCCCGATATTTCCTCGGACGAGGCGGCGGTGCGCAACCGCGTGCTCAATGAGGTGCTCGATGCGTTCACCGACCTCGATGGCGCCGCCGGCATGGACGGCATCCTGAAGGTGATCCAGGGCTTGAAGAAAAAGCAGAAGGCGCTGGCACACGACAAGGGTGACGATTAGCACGCCGCCGGCGCAAGCCGACGCTCACGAAAGCCCAGCATGCGGATGAACCAGGCCTTGAATCAGGCCTTGAATCAGGCCTTATGTGCGGTCCTCTTGTCGGCCGTGACCGGCGCGGCCATGGCCGAGACCATCGGCTCGGTGGATACCGCGTTCAAGTTGCTGGGTCCCGACCATAAGGTGGTGGTCGAGGTGTTCGACGATCCCCGCGTAGGCGGCATCAGCTGCTACCTGTCGCGCGCCAAGACCGGCGGCTTCAAGGGCGCCATCGGTCTGGCCGAAGACAAGGCCGAATCCTCGGTCGCCTGCCGCCAGGTGGGTTCCTTGCAATTCAAGGGAAAATTGCCGCAGCAGGAAGAAGTCTTTTCCGAGCGCGCCTCAGTCTTCTTCAAGCACGTGCGGGTGGTGCGCATGGTCGACGTCAAGCGCAACGCCCTGGTCTATCTGGTGTATTCCGATCGCCTGGTCGACGGCAGTCCGACCAATAGCGTCACCGCGGTCCCCGTTCCGGCCAGCCAGCCGCTGCCCCTGCGCTGAGCCCAGTCCCTGTGTCGACCATCCGCAACCGTCCCATGATGCGCAGCGCCGCCAGCGCCCTCTTGATCGTGCTCCTGGCCGGCGGCTGCGCCACCCTGACCGAATCCAGGCAGGAAACGGTGATGGTCCAGACCGTACTCGACAACCGCGAAATGATCGGCGCCGGCTGCGTGCTGTCCAACGATGCCGGCAAATGGTTCGTGACCACGCCGGGGCCGCTGATCATCCGCAAGAGCGCCGCTCCGCTGCGCGTCGATTGCAGGAAAGAGGGCATGGCCTGGGCCGATGAAAAAATCGAAGCGAAGGTCAACGGCAGCTTGTGGGGCAATGTGGTGCTGACGGCCGGCATCGGCTACCTGGTCGACCGGAACACCGGCGCCGGCTTCGATTATCCGGCCACGCTGACCATCGAAATGCACCGCGAAGCGGCGGCGCCGGCGACCCACGCCAGCCCTTCCCACGTCTATTAAGATAAAAGGGCCCGCCGCCCCGGCATACACTAGCCGGGGCGGCGGGCCCTGCGCCTGCGTTGATGCCCGCGTTTATACCCGAGCTTATACCCTATTGATCAGGAAGTTCGCCAGCAAAGGCACCGGCCGGCCGGTCGCGCCTTTTGCGCCGCCCGATTTCCATGCGGTGCCGGCGATGTCCAGATGCGCCCAGGTGTACTTCTTGGTGAAATTTTCCAAAAAGGCCGCCGCCGTCACCGCTCCCGCGCCCGGCGTGCCGATGTTGGCCAGGTCGGCGAAGTTGGATTTCAGCTGCTCGTTGTAGGCCTCTTCAATCGGCATGCGCCATGCGGTGTCACCGCTGTATTTGCCGGCCGCCAGCAATTCCTCGGCCAGCTTGTCGTGGGCTTCGTCGCTGCGCGTGAACAAGCCGCTGTTGTGGTTGCCCAGCGCGATCACGCAGGCGCCGGTCAGCGTGGCGACGTCGATCACGGCGGCCGGGTTGAAGCGCTCGGAATAGGTCAGCGCGTCGCACAGCACCAGGCGGCCCTCGGCGTCAGTGTTCAACACTTCGATCGTCAATCCGTTCATCGAGGTGACGATGTCGCCCGGCTTGGTGGCCCGGCCGGAGGGCATGTTTTCGCAGCTGGCGATGACGCCAATGACGTTCAGCTTCAGGTTCATTTCGCCGATGGCGCGGAAGGTGCCCAGCACCGAGGCGGCGCCGCACATGTCGAACTTCATCTCGTCCATGCCGAGGCCGGCCTTGATCGAAATGCCGCCCGTGTCGAAGGTGATGCCCTTGCCGACCAGGACCACAGGCGCATCCTTCGGCTTGCCGCCCATGTGCTTGAGGACGATGAACTTGGGCGGCTGCTCACTGCCGTTGGTGACGGAAAGGAAGCTGCCCATCTTCAGCGCCTCGAGCTGTTTGCGGTCGAGCACTTCGACGTCGAAATTGTAGTCCTTGGCCAGCTTCTTGGCCGTGTTGGCCAGATAGGTCGGGGTGCAGATATTCGCCGGCAGGTTGCCCAGGTCCTTGGTCAGGTCGGTGCCGTTGGCGATGGCGATGGCTTGCGCCAGCGTCGCCTTGGTGGCGGCCGTGGCGGGGGCGGACAGGACGATTTTGCGGATGCCGGCATAGGCCGGGTCCTTCTTGCTCTTCTGGCTGTCGCTGCGGTAGGCCGCTTCGTGCGCGGCCGCGACCACGCAGCGGATCGCCCAATTCACATCGCGGTCTTTCACTTCGGCCAGCGGAAGTGCGATAATGCCGTCCGTGGCGCCGAGCGAGGCAAATGCCTTGAACGCCGCTTGCACGCCGGAAGCGAAACTCTTCTCGCCGACCGTCTCGTCGGCGCCCATGCCGACCAGCAGCACGCGCTCGGCGGCGGCGCCGCTTACGCCGCGCAGCAACAGCGTCGTGCCGGCTTTGCCGGTGATGTCGCCGGACTTCAGCGCAGCCGTAATTTCACCAGCACCGTCCAGGGTTTTGGCCGCTTGCGAGAGTTTTTTGTTTTCGAATACCGCAACGGCGACGCAACCTGTTTTTACCGACGTGAGGGTGTTTTTTGTATCGAATGCTTTTATGCTAAAGTCCATTTGCTTCTCCGTTTTCGTTTTAACCTGGTAGCTTGCTACTTCACTGACCGACCCGAATTATAAACTTCGAATGATTTTTCAACGCGCCTTGCAACGTGAATTGGCCAGCATCGCCGGCGCCACTTTCACGGTGCTGTTCAGCATTATCGTCACCTGGAACCTGATCGCGATTCTCGGCAAGGCCGCCGGCGGCAAGGTCGCGTCCAGTGACGTCGTGTCGCTGATCGTTTTTGCAGCCTTGAATTATCTGCCAACTGTCCTGATTCTCACCAGCTTTATTTCTGTACTGATGGTAGTGACGCGCAGTTACCGCGATTCCGAAATGGTGGTCTGGTTCGCCTCCGGCCTGAGCCTGGCGCGCTGGATCCGTCCGGTGCTGGTGTTCGGCGTGCCGCTGGTGCTGCTGACCGGGATCCTGAGTTTCGTCGCCACGCCCTGGGCCAAGCAAAAGAGCAATGAATATGTCGAGCGCTTTGAAAAGCGCGAAGACTTGAAAAAAGTCTCGCCCGGACAGTTCCGCGAATCGGCGGCCAGCAACCGCATTTTCTTCGTCGAGGGCGTCAGCGGCGAATCGAGCAATGTGCAAAACGTCTTCGTCAACACGGTCGACCAGGACGGCACCTCGGTGGTGGTGGCCAAGGAGGGTTCCGTCGTCAACGACAAGCGCGGCGACAGCTTCCTGGTGCTGAAGAACGGCCGGCGCTACCAGGGCTTGCCTGGCCAGCCGGATTTTCAGACCATGGAGTTCGAGCGCTATAACATGCGCGTGGCGAGCAAGGCCGAGGCGCTGGATGAGGACCTGGGCGTGGAGGCGCTGCCGACGATGGCCTTGCTGAAGGTGCC
>DASYLQ010000275.1:0-4781 GCA_036009485.1 Janthinobacterium sp. | reverse complement strand
CGTACCGATGAGCACCTTCTACAATCTGCCCCATGTCGGCGAAAAAGTCGTGCTGTTCACCCACCAGGCCATCCGCGAAGACGCCCACCTGCTGTTCGGCTTCGGCAATGCCGAAGAGCGCAGCGTATTCCGCCAGCTGATCAAGATCACCGGCGTCGGCGCCCGCACCGCGCTGTCGATCTTGTCCGGCATGTCGATCGCCGACCTGGCCCAGGCCGTCACCATGCAGGAATCCGGCCGCCTGATGAAGGTGCCGGGCATCGGCAAGAAAACCGCCGAGCGCCTGCTGCTGGAATTGAAGGGCAAGCTGGGCGCGGACCTGGGCGGCGGCGGCGGCCGCGCCGCGCCGGATGCGCAATCGGATATCCTGAACGCCTTGCTGGCCCTCGGTTATTCTGACAAGGAAGCGCTGCTGGCGCTAAAGAGCGTGCCGGCCGGCAGCGGCGTATCGGACGGCATCAAGCTGGCGCTGAAAGCGCTTTCCAAGGGATAACACCATGAGCATCCAGACCGACAATTTCACCGAACAGCGCATCATCGACGCCGCGCCGGCCTCGCCGAATGAAGAGGCGATCGAGCGCGCCCTGCGGCCGAAGCAACTCGATGAATATGTCGGGCAAGAAAAGATCCGCGACCAGTTGCAGATTTTCATCACGGCGGCGCGCCAGCGGCATGAGGCGCTCGACCATTGCCTGCTGTTCGGCCCGCCGGGCCTGGGCAAGACTACGCTGGCGCACATCGTCGCGCGCGAAATGGGCGTCAACCTGCGCCAGACATCAGGTCCGGTGCTGGAGCGGCCGGGCGACCTGGCCGCCATCTTGACCAATCTGGAGCGCAACGACGTCTTGTTCATCGATGAAATCCACCGTCTGTCGCCGGTGGTCGAAGAGATCCTGTATCCGGCGCTGGAAGACTATCAGATCGACATCATGATCGGCGAGGGGCCGGCGGCGCGTTCGGTGAAGCTGGATTTGCAGCCCTTCACGCTGGTAGGCGCCACCACCCGCGCCGGCATGCTGACCAATCCGCTGCGCGACCGCTTCGGCATCGTCGCCCGGCTCGAGTTTTATACGGCGGCCGAGCTGACCAAGATCGTCAGCCGCAGCGCCGCGCGGGTAAAAGCGCCGATCGATCCGGAAGGCGCGCGCGAAATCGCCATGCGCGCGCGCGGCACGCCGCGGATCGCCAACCGCTTGCTGCGCCGGGTGCGCGACTATGCCGAGGTGAAAGGTAACGGCAGCATCACCAAGGCGGTGGCGGACAAGGCGCTGGTGATGCTGGATGTGGATACGGTCGGTTTCGACGTCATGGACCGCAAGCTGCTGGAAGCGGTGCTGTTCAAGTTCGGCGGCGGCCCGGTCGGCATCGGCAACCTGGCGGCGGCGATCGGCGAGGCCGCCGATACGATCGAGGATGTGCTGGAGCCGTATCTGATCCAGCAGGGTTTTTTGCAGCGCACGCCGCGGGGAAGGATGGCGACGCCGGCCGCCTATACGCACTTTGGCGTGACGCCGCCGCGCACCAGTCCCAACGGCGAACTGTGGGATATGTGAAGGGGACCTCGAAAAACCTACTGCGCAACCCGCTCTCGCGTCTGCGTTGCTCACCGGCTCGGCGCCCCCGTACTGAAGTACGGCTCCGCTACTTAACACGCAAAGTTAATATCGCGGGCTTGCTCGCTACGGTTTTTTGAGGTCCAGTGTGAGAGGCGAAGAAATCACTCCTGCCGTATCCACACCTGCGACCGTCCCAGCATCGGCACGCCGACATACCCGCGCACCTTCAACTGCTTCCCGCCTTCGGTCAACTGCAATTTGCTCTTATAAACCTTGCCATTGTTAGGGTCGAGAATCTGGCCGCCGCCATATTCATTGTCATCGCCATCCTTCTTCAAACCCCACAAAAACAGCATGCCGATGATGGGCTGGTCCTTGTTGGCGCCTTCGCATTTCACGCACCTGGGATTCTGGTCTTCGTCCGGCGCCTTGAACAATTTCTCGATGCGGCCTTCCAGTACGCCATTGTTTTCGGTAATGCGCACCAGCGCCTTCGGCTTGCCGCTTACATCGTCGATGTTTTTCCACAAGCCGACCGGCGTCGCGTCATCGGCCCGGACGGCGGCCGATGACAGGGCCAGGGTGAATGCCAGCAAACCTGCCTTGAGCAGAGGGCGCATAGTGTTGTCTCCCTTATTTTTCAGGCGACGACATCGCCGCCTTTATGCGGCCAGTTTAGCAAACTGTTCGCGTAATTTCTCAATGGTGGCGGAAAAATTGACCAGTCGTTCTTTTTCCTGGGTAACTACCGCCGCCGGCGCCCGGGCGACGAAGCTTTCATTGCCCAATTTACCGTGCACCTTGGCAATTTCCGCTTCGATGCGGGTGATTTCCTTGCTCAGGCGCTCGCGTTCGGCGCCGACGTCGATTTCCACTTTCAGCATCAGCTTGGTGGTGCCGACGATGGAGACGGCGGCCGGCGAATCGGGCAGGGCGTCGACGATGTTCACTTCCGCCAGCTTGCCCAGCGACTGGATGTAGGGCGCGAAGGCGGCCAGGCGCGCCTTGCCGGCGGCGTCGGCCGCTTCGACGATCAGCGGCACCCGCACCGATGGCGAGATCTGCATTTCGCCGCGCAGGTTGCGGGTGGCGTCGGTCAGCGCTTTCAGTTGCTGCATCCAGGCTTCGGCCGCTTCATCGATCTTCGCCTCATTGGCGATCGGGTAAGGCTGCACCATGATCGAGTCGCCGGCCGGGTTCAGCTGCTTGCCCGCCAGCGGCGCGACGGTTTGCCACAGCGCTTCGGTGACGAAGGGCAGGATGGGGTGGGCCAGGCGCAGCACCACTTCCAGCACGCGCAACAAGGTGTGGCGGGTGGCGCGCTGCTGGCCTTCCGTGCCTTGCTGGACCTGGACTTTGGCCACTTCCAGATACCAGTCGCAATACTCGTCCCAGACGAATTTATAGATGGCGTTGGCGATATTGTCGAAGCGGTAGTCTTCGAAACCCCTGGCCACTTCCAGTTCGGCGCGCTGCAGCAGCGAGATGATCCACTTGTCGGCCATCGACAGCTCGGCCTCGTTCGGGGCACAGTCGTGGCCTTCGGTATTCATCAGGACGAAGCGGGTGGCGTTCCACATCTTGTTGCAGAAGTTGCGGTAACCCTCGCAGCGGCCCAGGTCGAAGTTGATGTTGCGGCCCAGCGAGGCGTAGCTGGCCATCGTGAAGCGCACGGCGTCGGTGCCATACGCGGCGATGCCGTTCGGGAATTCCTTGCGCGTCGCCTTGGCGATCTTTTCGGCGTCGCGCGGGTTCATCAGGCCGGTGGTGCGCTTGGCCACCAGCGACTCGATGTCTATGCCGTCGATCAAGTCGATCGGGTCGAGGGTGTTGCCCTTCGACTTGGACATTTTTTGGCCGCTGGAATCGCGCACCAGGCCGTGCACATAGACGGTCTCGAACGGCACCTTGCCGGTGAAATGGGCGGTCATCATGACCATGCGCGCGACCCAGAAGAAGATGATGTCGAAGCCGGTCACCAGCACCGACGAGGGTAGGAACATCTTCATGTCCGGAGTTTCTTCCGGCCAGCCCATGGTCGAGAACGGCACCAGGGCCGACGAGAACCAGGTGTCGAGCACGTCGTCGTCGCGCCGCAGCGGACCGCTGCTGCCGGCGGCGGCGGCCTTGGCTTGCGCCTCGGCCTCGGTCTTGGCGACGAAGATATTGCCGGCCTTGTCGAACCAGGCCGGGATCTGGTGGCCCCACCACAACTGGCGCGAGATGCACCAGTCCTGGATGTTGTTGAGCCACTGGTTGTAGGTGGTGCTCCAGTTTTCCGGGATGAACTTGATCTCGCCATTGGCGACTTTATCCAGCGCGGTTTCGGCGATCGATTTGCCGGGGAAGAAAGTGCCTTCCGGCGCCGGCTTGCTCATGGCGACGAACCACTGGTCGGTCAGCATCGGTTCGATGACGACGCCGCTGCGGTCGCCGCGCGGCACCATCAGCTTGTGCGGTTTGACTTCCTGCAGCAGGCCCAGGCTGTCGAGGTCTGCGACGATCTTCTTGCGCGCGGCGAAGCGGTCGAGGCCGACGTAGGCCGCCGGCGCGTTGTCGCTGATCTTCGCGTCCAGCGTCAGGATGATGATCTTTTCCAGGTTGTGGCGCTGGCCGATCGCGTAGTCGTTCAGGTCGTGCGCGGGCGTGACCTTGACGCAGCCGGTGCCGAACGCCTTGTCGACGTAGGCGTCGGCGATGATGGGGATGTCGCGCTCCGACAGCGGCAGCTTCAGCATCTTGCCGATCAGGGCGGTGTAGCGCTCGTCCGTCGGGTCGACCGCCACGGCGACGTCGCCCAGCATGGTTTCGGGACGGGTGGTGGCGACGGTCAGGTGGCCGCTGCCGTCGGCCAGCGGGTACTTGATGTACCACATCGAGCCGTCTTCCTCTTCCGACACCACTTCCAGGTCGGAGACGGCGGTGCCCAGCACCGGATCCCAGTTGACCAGGCGTTTGCCGCGGTAGATCAGGCCCTGTTCAGACAGCCGCACGAACACTTCCGTGACCGCCCTGGACATTTTCTCGTCCATGGTGAAGTATTCACGGCTCCAGTCAGTGGAGGCGCCCATGCGCCGCATCTGGCCAGTGATGGTCGAGCCAGACTGGTGTTTCCACTCCCAGACTTTTTCCAGGAATTTTTCGCGGCCGAGGTCGTGGCGCGACACTTTTTGCGCGTCAAGCTGGCGTTCCACCACGATCTGGGTGGCGATGCCGGCATGGTCG
>DASYLQ010000274.1:0-8255 GCA_036009485.1 Janthinobacterium sp. | reverse complement strand
CGCAGGGTATTGACGATCTCGCTAGTGTGATGCGTTGCCAATTCGCAGCGGGTATGCGGAAAACTGCGGCGCCACTGGTTCATCGCATGCGGCAGCACGCTGATGGCGATCGTCGGCGTCGACACCAGGCGGATGGTTTCGACGGCGCGCCCCTTCAGGCTGGCCGCCAGGCGGCGGATGCCTTGCAGGTCGCGGTTCAGCTTTTCCGTTTCGGCGAACAGGCGGTGCGCTTCCGGCTTCGGATACAGCTTGCCGCGCACGCGCTCGAACAGCGGCATGCCGAGTTGCAGTTCGCAATGCTGCAAGACCTTGGTCACGGCCGGCTGGGAAATATGCAATACCTGGGCGGCGCCGCTGATGGTGCCGACCTGCATGATCGCGTGGAAGACTTCAATATGACGCAAACGCATGATTCTTTCCTTAGGATAGGCGCCGCCCCTCTGGCCAGGGGGCTGGCGGCCGCCGGCATCGAGATGCCGCCGCGGCCGGCGCAATCCCGCTATTTTGCGCCCAGCGGCGTCACGGCTGGGGCCAGCATTGATGCGGATGGTGGCGTGGTGTTGATTACATACAACAACGCCGCCGTTTCCGCATCCGGCACGCCATCGAATTTAGCTTGCCGGTAGCGCATCTGGAAGGTGCTCATGACGTGCCGCGTCGGTTCGTCGAGGATGCCGGTTTGCGGCGTGGCGTAGCCGTGCTGCGCCAATTGCTGCTGGAACCATGCCAGATCCGGCAGCTTGTCTTCAGACACCGCGCGCTGCGCCGCGACGCGGCCGGCATCGGGCCAGGGGATCAGGCCGGCGTCGGCCAGTTGCTTCCACGGGAACAGCGGCCCCGGATCGTCCCTGCGCTGCGGCGCGATTTCATTATGGCCGAGTATGTTTTCCGGCAAGACGCCATGGCGCGCGACGATATCCTTGAGCAGCGGGATCAGCAAGTCGATCTGAGCCTGGGGAAACGGCTTCCACACCTTGCCCTCCGGCGTATCCTTACCGCCCGGATTGACAATCTCGATGCCGATCGAGCTATTGTTCAACTGGGTATAGTTTTTCCAGCTACTGGTGCCCGCTTGCCAGGCCGAGCGCGATTCGTCGACCAGGGCGTAGAAGAACGGTTGCGGCGTATCGGTCAGCAAATAATGGGCGCTGACGTCTTTTTGCGTCAGCTGCGTGATCGAGCGCGCCAGGTCGCTGACCGTGTAATGGATGATGATGAAGCGCACCCGGCTGCTCTGGCTGAGCGCGCTGAGGCTGTGGTCGAAACGGGCTGCCGGGGCGGGCGCGGTGGAAGCGCAACCGCCCAGCAAGGCGAACAACAAAGGAAGGATCAGTTTTTTCATGGGGTATCGTGGCATGGGTGCTTATTTGACGGCGACCGGTAGCGCGGGCGCCACCGGGGTGTTCGCCGGCGTGGTCAGCACTTGCAGGATCGCCGCGGTTTCCGCATCCGGCATGCCGTCGAATTTCGACTGGCGATACTTCATCTGGAAAGCGGCAATGACGTTCTTGGTGGGCTCATCGAACTCGTTGCTTTGCGGAACGGCATAACCCTGCACCGCCAACTGGCGCTGGAACCAGCCGATGTCGGGCAATTGCTGCTCGTAGGCGGCGCGCTGGGCGGCGACGCGGTTGGCGTCCGGCCAGGTCACCAGGCCGGCATCGGCCAGTTGCTTCCACGGGAACATCGGACCCGGATCGGTCTTGCGCTGCGGCGCGACATCGCTGTGGCCCAGGACATTTTCCGGCGGAATGTGATAACGCGCTTCCAGCTGCTTCAGCAGCGGAATCAACTCATCGATCTGCGATTGCTTGAAGGGATACCAGGCGCGGCCTTCCGGCGTGTCCTTGAAACCCAGGTTGACGATTTCAATGCCGATCGAGCTGACGTTCAGGTTGGAATAGCTTTTCCAGTTGCTGACGCCGGCATGCCAGGCGGCCTGGCTTTCATCGACCAGCGCGTAAAACTTGGGCCGTGCCTCGTCGGTCAGCAGATAGTTGGCGCTCACTTCCTGCGTCGTCAAGACTTTCAGCGAGGTCGGCAAATCGAGCGCGGTGTAATGCAGGACGATAAATTTGACGCGCGGGCTCTGGCCGCTGGCGGTGTAACGATGGTCGATATGCGGCGGCGCGCCGGCGCAACCGGCCAGCGCGGCAAACAAGAGGGTCAGGAAGATTTTTTTCATGGGAAGGGCCGAAGTTGGAAGTGTTAAGGCGGAGGCAAGGGTCAAAGGAGATCGTCAAGAAACATCGGCGCCGCCATCCCTGGCGGCAAGCCGGGCGGCGGCAAAATGCGGACGGGCAGTTTTTTGTTGCATATTAATACCTGCCGGCATCGCTGTGCGCATCGTTTCGGCAATTACCGGATGCAATTCGGCGGCGCGGCCGGCCAGTACCACCGGGCGCGGCCCATAGCGGGCGATCAGGGCCAGCGCCAGGCGCGCCAGTTCACGGCCGGCCTCTTGCAGGATGGCATAGGCGGCCGGGTCGGCACCGGCCGCCGAAGCGACGGCCAGCGCCAGCTTGCCGATCTCGCCGCGTTCCTGTCCATAGATGAAATTGCGCGAAGCCGACCAGTCGCTGCCGCCGATATGGGTGAAAACGGCGCCGGCCATGGCCGAGTTGCGCCAGGCGCCAGGGGCTTCGTCTTCCGCGCGCCAGATTTGCCGCAAGGCTTGGCGGGCGATCCAAAAACCGCCGCCTGCATCGTCGAGCAATACGCCGCGGCCGCCGGCGCGATGAAAACTGCCGTCTTCATCGATCCAGGCGGCAATCGAACCGGTGCCGGCATAGACCAGGTAACCCTGGCCCGGCTGGAAACTGTCGAGGTAGGCGATTTCAATGTCATTGCACAGGGTAACGGCTTGAGGACGTATGTGCAGCAATTCGGCCAGCCACTGGCTCAGTTGCAAGCCTTCGCCGCCGAATCCGGTCAAGCCGGCGCGCACGCGGCTCGGCTGGCCGGCTGCGAGCACGGAACGGCACAGGCCGGCCAAACCGGCATGCAAGGCCTGGCGTCCGGCCGGGCTGGCCATCTGTAATGCGGACAGGCCCTCCACTTGGCCTTCGGCGACGATCTCGCCGGCCGCGCTCGCCAGGGCCCAGCGGGTCTGCGTGCCGCCGGCGTCGATGCCCAAGCCCAGGACTGTCCTGTCTTCCATGTCAGCGTACGGTATCCATCGAGATTGTCTGCATTAACAATTTGCCCATCGCAGTTTGCACATCGGTTTTTAAGTAGCTTTTCGGCGCTTATCGGCAAGTGTAAGGCCAACTCCATTCAAGCTTGCATGAAAGCTTGCTTGTCACACATTCCAAAAAGTTATGCTTTACCTGGATAGCGGCAGTTGCGGCGCCGGCGCTTCGTTGCGCGCCACGGCCGGCTGCGGGTCCGCCGCCGGCAGCGTCACGCGCGCACTTTCATTGCCGAGACGGTCGACGGCGCTGATCACCACCAGGCTGACCGGCCCCAGTGCCGCATCGTCCGGCAGCGGCCATTCCGCGCGCAAGCCGGGAACCACGGCAAAACGCCATTGCGCGCCATAACGCGCCCACACCGCATATTCGGCCACCGCCTCGCCGGGGCCGGCCGCCAGTTTCAAGCCCAGGCTGCGGCCCTCGCGCCGCGCCGCCACGACGGGCGCCGCCGGCGCCAGCGTTCCCAGCCATGGCGTAGACGGCACCAGGGCCGGATATTGATAGCTGGTGGCCTTCAACTGGTCGCTGATGCCTTTGCGGTTTTCCATCAGTGCGGCAATACTGAAATGCACCTGGCCATCCACGCCGGCGCGGCTGCGCGTGACGGCGATCTGCTTGACGATTTCTTCGGGCGCGAAAGCCTTGGCTGAATTGTCCATGCGGCTGGCTATGCGGCTGGTAAACAAGCCGGGCCAGATATGCCGGCCGCGCGGATTTTGCGCCAGCCAATAGTCGAGCAAGACATCGAAGGCTTGCGGCTGCTGGGCGATCGGCCAGTACAATTGCGGCGCCAGGTAATCCAGCCAGCCATTCGCCAGCCACAGCTCGGCGTCGGCATACAGCTTGTCGTACTGGCTGAAGCCGACGATCCCGGCCGGACGGCGGTCGGGCCGGCCGATGCCGAAGGGGCTGACGCCGAAACGCACCCAGCTTTTCTCGCGGTGGATGCCTTCGTACAGGGCCTGTACCATCTGGTTGACGTTTTGGCGGCGCCAGTCGGCCCGCTCCAGATGGCCGCCGTCGAGCAAATAGCGCTGCCAGGCCGGCTGGTCGGGAAACTCCAGTTCCGGACGCGGCGCGGCGCCGGCTTCCATCGCGGCGTTGTCGCCGCCGGCGCCGTTACCAACTCCGGGCGCATCGATCGGATACGGGTAGAAATAATCGTCGATTTGCACGCCATCGATATCGTAGCGGCGCACCACGTCGAGCACCACGTCCAGCGTGCGCTGGGCCGCGGCCGGTTCGCCCGGGTCCATCCACAGGAACTTGCCGTATTGCTTGACCGCTTCCGGGTTGGTGTTGGCGATATGCTCGGGCGTCAGCGGCGATTTGGCGCTGGAATGACGGGCCCGGTAAGGATTGAACCAGGCATGCAATTCCATCCCGCGCGCATGGGCTTGCGCAACCCAGAACAGCAGCGGGTCATACAGGGGCTTGGGGGGCCGGCCTTGCTGGCCGGTCAGGAATTCCGACCACGGTTCCAGCTTCGAGGGATAAATCGCATCGGCGCTGGGACGCACCTGCAAGACGATCGCGTTCAGGTTGAGCGCCTTGGCGCGGTCGAGAATGGCGACCGCTTCGGCCTGCTGCTGCACGGCATTCAGGTTGCTGCGGCTGGGCCAATCGATATTCGCGACGGTCGACACCCAGGCGGCGCGGAATTCGCGCGGCGCCGGCGGCGGCGTGTCTGTCATCACCAGCGGCGCGGCGGGCACGCTGGCCGGCACATCCGGCGGCAGCGGCGTCGTCTTGCAGCTACTCAACAGTGCGACGACGGCCAGCGCGGCCGTTGCGCCCGCGACGGCGCTCAGCCGCTTTTTCAAACCAAGACGGAAAATAAGACGCAAAACAATTCCTTCAATTAATAGCAGCAGCCATTTTACAGCCGGGCCCGCAGCTTCCAGCGCACTCTTCATCGCAGGAATAGCTGCCGGAAAAGCCGGGAAGGCCGCCTTGCCGCCGCTATTTTTTGCCGAATTCCGGGTCGATCTTGAGCAAGGCCGCCATCACAAAGGCGGGAATGGTAGCGATGCAGACCCAGATGAAAAAGTGTTGGTAACCCAGCCGTTCCTGGATCCAGCCGCTGGCCATGCCGGGCAACATCATCCCGAGCGCCATGAAACCGGTGCAGATGGCGTAGTGGGAGGTCTTGTAGGGGCCGTCGGAAATCATGATCATGTACAGCATGTAGGCGGCAAAACCAAAGCCGTAGCCGAACTGTTCCGTCGCGATGCAGGCGGTGATCACATACACATTGCCGGGCAAGGCCGTGGCCAGGTAAACAAAGGCCAGGTCGGGCAGATGCACCGCCACCACCATGACCCACAGGCAGCGCTTCAAGCCGAAACGCGAAATGGCCAGGCCGCCCAGCAAGCCGCCCAGCGTCAGCGCAATGACGCCGACGGTGCCGTAGGCGAGGCCGACCTCGGCGGTGCTGAGGCCCAGGCCGCCCTTGCTGGCCGGATCGAGCATGAAGGGCGTCGCCAGTTTCAGCAATTGCGCCTCGCCGAGGCGGAACAGCAGCAGGAAACCGAGGATGACGCCGATATCCTTCTTTTTGAAAAAGGCGCCGAAGGTGGCCAGGAAGCCTTGCAATGGCGCGCCGTCCGGCACGCTGGGGCGGTCGCCTTGCGGCTTCGGCAAGATCAGCCGGTGATAGACGCCCAAGGCGAGAAACATGCCGCCCAGGATGAAAAACACCACAGCCCACGCCATTGGCACATTGCCGTTCAATGCCATCAGGCGCCCGGCCAGGTAGACCAGGCCGCCCTGGGTGGCGATCATGCCGAGCCGGTAAAACGTGCTGCGCACGCCGACGAAGGCGGCCTGCTGGTGCTGCTTCAGCCCCAGCATGTAAAAGCCGTCGGCGGCGATGTCGTGGGTGGCGGAACTGAAGGCCATCAGCCAAAAGACGGCCAGGCTGGCCTTGAAAAACGCCGGCAGGGAAGTGGTGAGGGCGACCAGGGCCAGGGTCGCGCCGATGAACAGTTGCAAGGCAACGATCCAGAAACGCTTGGTGCGGAACATGTCGACGAACGGCGACCACAGCGGCTTGATGACCCAGGGCAGATACAGCCAGCTGGTATAGAGGGCGATATCGGTATTGGAAATGCCGTAGTTCTTGTACATGGTGCCGGCCAGGTACATCACCACGATATAGGGAATGGCTTGGCCGAAATACAGGGAGGGAACCCACAGCCACGGACTTTTTTCTGACGCTCTTTCCATACTTCCTTCGAATTCGGCGCCGGCCGCTCCGGGCGCGAAGTCTATGGCGCTAAAGCGGCCCGGACACTCCCCTTGGAACCGGCCAGCAGTTGTTCTGCCTGCTGTATCGTTATTTGCCTGGCCAAGGCCACCACGGCCACCTTGACGTGAAAATCGCATTGCTCCAGCGCGTTGCGAGCCGCGGCCTCGTCGGCGCCAGTCGCATGCATCGTCAGGCGCACGGCGCGCTGCACCAGCTTGGCGTTGGTCGGCTTCAAGTCTACCATCAAGTTCCCGTAAACCTTGTTCAGGCGCACCATCAAGGCGCTGGAAAAAGTGTTCAGGGCGATTTTTTGCGCGGTGCCGGCTTTCAGGCGCGTGCTGCCGGAAATCACTTCGACGCCGGTATCGAGCGTGACGCCGATATCGGCCTGCAAAGCCACCGGCGCTTCGGTATTGTTGGCGATGCCGATGCTCAGCGCGCCCGCCTCGCGCGCCGCCTCGAGCGCGCCCAGCACATACGGCGTGGCGCCGGAGGCGGCGATCAGGATGACGACGTCGTCGCGCCCCGGATGGACGGCGCGCAAGTCGGCGCCGCCCTGTTCGCGGTCGTCTTCGGCGCCTTCGACCGCTTCGAACATGGCGCCCATGCCACCGGCCAGCAGGGCGATGGCGCGTTCATGGGGCCAGGAAAAGGTAGGGTATAACTCCACGCTATCGAGTACGCCCAGGCGGCCGGAGGTGCCGGCGCCGACATAGATCAGGCGTCCGCCCGCTTCGATGCGCGGCACGGCGGCCGTGACGGCGGCGGCGATGCGCGCTCCCGCAGCGCGCACGGCGTTGACGGCGTTGACTTGATCGTCGACGAATGCGGCCACCAACTCAAGGACAGGGTATTGATCCAGTTCCATGTGCTGCAGGCTGGGGGTTTCAGTTTTTAACATCGCCGTGACCAATTGACTCGATGGAACCAGTGTAATACCAAATTCCAGCCGAATCCCATGAAAGGATGGCCCGACGACATTCCAAAAAGTTATGCCGCCGTTGGTCTACCGAATCAGGTCGTCTAGGTAACGCGGCGCATTTCTGCGACAAAATCGTAATGATCGCTGCGGCAATAAGAATGCGTCAATTCGACCGCCTCGCCCGATTCCAGGTAGGCGATGCGGGTGATAAACAGCACGGCCTGGTTTTCCGGCACGCCGAGCTGCTCGGCCAGCACGTCGGAGGCGTTCATCGCGCGGATATGCTGCAAGGCGCGGACAGGCGCCTTGCCGATGCCTTGCAGATAGGCATACAGCGAGGGGCCGACCGCTTCCGGATCCGGCATCACGCTGTACGGCAGCACGCTGACTTCATACGCCATGACGACATCGTCTGCCAGGCGCAGCCGTTCCAGGCGCGCCACCTTGGTGTTTGGCGTCAAGCCCAGACTCAGCTGTTCTTCCGCGCTGGCGATGACGATGGCGCGTTTCAGCCAGCGCGAACCGGGCCGGTAGCCCCGCTGCTGCAACTGTTCCGAAAAACTGGACAGGTTGGACAGCGGTTGTTCGATGCGTGGAGCAATATAGTTGCCCGAGCCGCGGCGCCGCACCACCAGGCCCTGCTCGACCAATTGATCGATGGCTTTGCGCGCGGTCACGCGCGAGACCTCGAGCAGTTCCGACAGCGCCCGTTCGGACGGCAGGGCCTGATCCACCTGATAGCGGCCATTACGGACATCGTCGCTTAACTTCCTGGCGATCTGCACGTATAACGGGGAATTGTCGTTTAAGTCGACCTTGAATTGAACGCTGGCCTGAGTCATTGCGGTTCTCCTAATGGCCGTAGTGTAATGGGGTTGGGCCGATCATG
>DASYLQ010000273.1:0-7581 GCA_036009485.1 Janthinobacterium sp. | reverse complement strand
AATCCGAGACGCCTTTCCACCAGGGCACGCCGAACGACGCCGCCATGAAGGGTAATTGGTGGGAATTGTTCCAGGATGCCCAGTTGAACCAGCTGGAACAACAGGCCCTGACGCAGAACCAGAGCCTGCAAATGGCCGTGTCGCGTTTCGAGCAAGCCCGCGCCCAGGTGGATGTCAGCGCCGCCGGCTTGCTCCCGTCGGTCGGCCTGCAAGCCGGCGCCGCGCGCCAGAAGAGTTCGGCCGACCGGCCGCTGGCGGCGTACTCGCTGCCGAACCAGTCGACCGTGCAAAACAATTACCAGCTCGGTTTTGCGGTGAATTACGAAGCCGATTTCTTTGGCCGCGTGCGCAATTCCGTGAACTATGCCCGCGCTTCCGCGGAGCAGGCGGCGGCCGACCTGGAAAACACGCGCCTGCTGCTGATGACGCAACTGGCCGCCGACTATTTCAGTTTGCGCGAGCTGGATGCTGAAATCGACGTGCTGCGCCAGGGCATAGGGCTGCAGGAAAAAGCGCTGGCCTTCATCGATGCGCGCCATGAACTGGGCGTGGCTTCCGGTCTCGACCTGGCGCAGCAGCAAGCGGTGCTCGACGCCAGCCGCACCCAGCTGGAATTGCTGGTGACCCAGCGGGCCCAGTTCGAACACGCGCTGGCGACCTTGACCGGCACGCCGGCGCCGAACTTCACGCTGGCGCCGGCGGTGCTGTCGATGGTGCCGCCGCAACTGCCGGTCGGCTTGCCGTCGGACGTGCTGCAACGCCGGCCGGACGTGGCCTCGGCCGAGCGGGCCATCATCGCCGCCAACGCCAACATCGGCGTGGCCAAGGCGGCCTTCTTCCCGAGCGTGATGTTGCAGACCGGTGGCGGCTGGAACAGCAATGAGATGAGCAATCTGCTGAACGCGCCAAGCTTGCTGTGGTCGCTCGGCGCCTCCGTCACGCAAACCCTGTTCGACGCCGGCAAGACCAAGGCCGTCGTCAGGATCGCCGAGGCCGGTTACACGGGCACGGTGGCGAATTACCGCCAGAGCGTGCTGACGGCGATGCAGGAAGTGGAAGACGGCATCGAGGGCGCCAACACCCTGAGCCGGGCGCAAACCCAGGCCGACAATGCCGTGCGCAGTTCGCAGCGCGTGCTGGACCTGGCCAACGACCGTTATACCGGCGGCCTGGACACCTATCTCGACGTGATCATGGCGCAGCAAACCTTGCTCAGCAATCAGCGCCAGTCGGTGCAGATCCGCGGCCAGCAGATGGTGACCTCGGTATTCCTGGTCAAGGCGCTGGGCGGCGGCTGGCAAGACCATACCGCGGCCATGGTGCAGGCTTCCGCCCAATAGCCTGTAGGTTGTTGCTGCTGGGACATGAGGAGGGCCGCGTTTGCGGCCCTCCTCATGTCCGATCCGTGACTTGCCTGCTTTTCCCCCCTTCTGCCAAATTAGGCAATAACTATTGGCAGTATTTAATCAATTATCTTTTTTAATAGCTTCCACTTGACTATAATCAAGTCTCCAAATCATTCATCAGCGAGGAATTACATGAGCTTGCCACCAAAACTGAGCACCGCGTCCGGCATTCCTGTCGTCGACAACCAGAATTCGATCAGCGCCGGCCCGCGCGGTCCCCTGTTGCTGCAGGATTTCCACCTGATTGAAAAGCTCCAGCATTTCAACCGCGAGCGCGTGCCTGAGCGCGTGGTCCACGCCAAGGGTTCCGGCGCCTACGGCACCTTCACCGTGACGCACGACATCACCAAATATACCAAGGCCAGGCTGTTCAGCGAAATCGGCAAGAAAACCGAGATGTTCATGCGCATGTCCACCGTTGGCGGCGAACGCGGCAGCGCCGACACCGAGCGCGACCCGCGCGGTTTCGCGATGAAGTTCTATACGGAAGAGGGTAACTGGGACTTGGTCGGCAACAACACGCCCATGTTCTTCATTAACGACCCGATCAAGTTCCCCGACTTCATCCACACCCAGAAGCGCGACCCGCAAACCAACCTGAAGTCGGCGACGATGATGTTCGACTTCTGGAGCCAGACGCCGGAAAGCCTGCACCAGGTCACGATGCTGTTTTCCGACCGCGGTACGCCGGACGGCTACCGCCACATGGATGGTTTCGGCAGCCATACCTACAGCCTGATCAACGAGCAGGGCGACCGCGTCTTCGTCAAATGGCATTTCCGCACCCGGCAAGGGATCAAGAACCTGTCGGCGGCGCAAGCGTCGCGCCTGGCCGGGACCGATCCCGACTACGCCCAGCGCGACCTGTTCCATGCCATCGATAAAGGCGATTTCCCGCGCTGGGACGTGCGCCTGCAGGTGGCGACCGAAGCCGAGCTGGCGGCCTGGGAACAGCGCACCGGCTGGAATCCTTTCGACCTGACCAAGATCTGGCCGCATGGCGATTTCCCGCTGATCCCGGTCGGCGTCATCGAGCTGAACCGTAATCCGGCCAACTACCATGCGGAAGTCGAGCAAGCCGCGTTCTCGCCGGCCAACGTGGTGCCGGGCATGGGTTATTCGCCGGACAAAATGCTGCAAGGTCGCCTGTTCGGCTATCACGACGCCCAGTTGTACCGCGTCGGCACCAACCACCAGCACTTGCCGGTGAATGCGCCGCGCTGCCCTTTCCACAACCAGCAGCGCGACGGCCAGATGGCGGTGCACAACGGCGGTTCGGCGCAAAACTATGAACCGGTCAACGCCGCCGGCACCCATCCATCCGGCTTCGGCCATGGCGACGCCGGCTGGGCCTTGTCGGGCGTCGCCGGCCGTTACGACGAACGCGGCACGGACGATTATTTCACCCAGGCGGGCAATCTGTTCCGCTTGCTGCCGGCGCAGGAAAAGCAAAACCTGTTCGACAACCTGTCCGGCCCGCTGTCGCAGGTCAGCGCCGAGATCGTCGAACGCCAACTGGTGCATTTCGATAAGGCCGACCCGGCCTACGGCGCCGGCGTGCGCGCCGCCCTCAAGGCGCGGGGCGCGAACGCCACCTGAAGGGCCAATTCGCGGAGAAGGGCAGGCGCTGTACGGCCTGCTTTTTTTACGTCCGTATGTTCCCGCTGCCCAGGGGCGGCGGGCGTGGACGGCCCTGACATTTATCATGACGCGAGGGAAGAAGCTGGCCATACTGGCAAAACCGATAGCCGCCGGCGCAGCGCCGCACCATGCCGGACGGCGATTTCGCAAACGGTTTTGTCCTTACACGGAGGTGTCCTTTGTACAAATCATTGCTCCTCAACTCACCCTGGCTCTATGAAGGTGTGCAAGCCTGGCGCGATGGACGTTTCCATCGTGAATCGCTGCGCAGGGGATCGTTCGCCCAGCATCGGGAAGACCTCGACATCATGCGCCTGCTCGGCCAGGCCGGATCGGTCGGCCCTTATGTCGATGTCGGCTGCAATCATCCATTCAAGCTCAGCAATACCTACCTGCTGTATTTAAATGGCTGGCGCGGCCTGTGCGTCGATCCCTTGCCGAGATTTATACCGCTGTATAAAAAATGGCGGCCGCAAGACATCTTTGCCTGCCTCTGCATCGGCGAACAGGCCGGCTCCATGCCGCTATTCGAATTCGAGTCCGATGTGCTGACGACGCTGGACCAGGGTCTGGCGGCGGAATATCTGCGGCAGGGGTATAAACTCAGGCGGCAAATCCAGGTCGACGTCGGGACTATCGATGCGCTTCTGGAAACGCGCCGGGTGGCCGCGCCGCTATCGCTCTTGTCGATCGATATAGAAGGGTACGAATTGCCTGCGCTCAAGTCGATCAGCCTGGACAAATGGCGGCCGGCGCTGGTCTGCCTGGAGGTATTGACCGCGAACGGCAGGCGCAACCATGAAGCCATACGTTATCTGGACGACCATGGCTACCGCATGGAAGCGGACCTGGGGCTGAACCTGCTCTTCAGCAGGGCCGCCGGCTGACAGGCAATCTCCCTGTCCGGGGGGGCAGCGACACCCGCGCCCGCGTTTTAGAGCGCCGCAATAGCGCCGCCTATGCTGCGGCGCATGCGCGACAGCGGTACCGCCACATTCCCCGGCAAATTCAATTCGAACTCCTCGACCACTGCGAAACCCGAGGCCAGGTAAAGCGGCACGCCGGGCATCGTGGCGGCCAGTTCCAGGGTACGGAAACCGGCCAAGGCCGCCTGTGCGCTGCAATGCCGCATCAACTGGCGGCCCAGGCCGCGGCGCGCCATGTGCGGGGCGACGAAGAAGGCGCGGATGCGCGCCGCTTCGCGCGCCGGGTCGAGCAGCGGATCGGGACCGCTCTTGGTCTGGTCGCCGCCGAACAGCGTGTTGCGCTTGCTCCAGCCGCCGCAGGCCACCACCTCGCCATCCTGTTCGATCAGGAAATACGTGCCGTCGGCCACCAACTGGCTGTCGACACCGAACACGAACCTGGTCACGGCCTCGGCCTGTTCCGGCGTGTAAAAACCGGCGCTCAGTTCGATGCCGGAACGTGCGATCAGCGCCTCCATGACCGCCACGTCGGCCGGCAACGCCAGGCGCAGCCGGGCCGGGCTTGCTGATGCGGGACTGCTGTTCGCCATACTGGTTTCCATGCTGTTGAAGTAAGCGTCAACGTTAGCGGAAATGCCTGGCGAAGTCTAGCGATACCGGCTCCTGGGAAACTCTCTATTAGCACCTTGAAAAACCGTCGCGAGCAAGCCCGATATCGCGTTGAGTAGCGCAGCCGTACGGAGTACGGGGGCGCCGAGCCGGTGAGCAACGGAGACGCGAGAGCGAGCTGCGCAGTAGGTTTTTCGAGGTGCCCTAATGGTGGGTGCCACCGCCCAGGTAAGCCGCCTGCACCGCCGGATCGTTTTGCAGTTTGTCGGCCGGGCCGTGCACCGAGATGCGGCCGTTTTCCAGCACGTAGCCGTAGTCGGCGACGTTCAGCGCCGCCGCGGCGAACTGTTCCACCAGCAGCATCGTCACGCCCTGCTGCTTCAGGCGAGAGATGATGCGGAACACTTCTTCCACCAGGATGGGCGCCAGTCCCATCGATGGCTCGTCAAGCAGCACCACTTCCGGGTTCAGCATCACCGCGCGCGCCATCGCCAGCATCTGCTGCTCGCCGCCGGACAGGGTGCCGGCCAACTGGTGCTGGCGTTCCTTCAGGCGCGGGAACAATTCCAGCGCCTTTTCCAGGTCCAGCTTGATTTCGCCGCGCGGGCGCGCGCCGGTGAAGCGGGGAAAGGCGCCCAGCAACAAGTTGTCGCTCACGCTCATGGTCGAAAAGACCCGCCGTCCCTCGGGCGAATGGGCCAGTCCGGCGCGGGCGATGCGGTGCGATTCCAGTCCGGCGATATCCTTGCCGGCCAGCGTGATCTGGCCAGACTTCGGCTTGATCATGCCGGAAATGGCGCGCATCGTGGTGGTCTTGCCGGCGCCGTTGGAGCCGATCAGGGTCACCACTTTCCCCTTCGGCACTTCGAGCGAAATCCCGTGCAAGACTTCGACTTTGCCGTAGGCGGCGTGCAAATTGGAAATGGTCAGCATGTCAGGCTCCCTGGACTGAGTTGGCGGCATGGTTGGCTTCGTCCAGCGTGCCGCCGAGATAGGCTTCGATGACTTTCGGATCCGATTGCACCTGGGCCGGCTGGCCCTCGGCGATCTTTTGGCCGAAGTCGAACACGGTGACCGTATCGCAGATCGACATCACGACATCCATGTGGTGCTCGATCAGGACGATGGTGATGCCGTGCTGGCGGATCTTGCGTATCATCGCCACCAATTCCTTGATGTCGGGCGCGGTCAGGCCGGCGGCCGGTTCGTCCAGCAGCAGCAATTGCGGGTCGAGGCCGAGGGCGCGGCCGATTTCCAGCAGGCGCTGCTTGCCGTAGGGCAGGTTGCGCGCTTCTTCATTGATCAAGTCGGACAAGCCGATGAAGTTCAGGATGCTGGCCGCGCGGCTGCGCGCCGCCGCCTCTTCCTTGCGGTAGCGCGGCGTGCTGAGCATGACGTCCAGCACATTGCTGCGGAAGCTGTGGTGCAGGCCGACCAGGACGTTTTCCAGCGCCGTCATTTCGCCAAACAATTCGACGTTCTGGAAGGTGCGCGCCACGCCGCCCAGGGCAATCGTCGACGGCGTATTGCCGGAGATGACGGCGCCCTTGAATTCGACGGCGCCGGCGGTGGGCCGGTAAATGCCGGTGAGCACGTTCATCATCGTGCTCTTGCCGGAACCGTTGGGGCCGATCAAGCCATGCACCGTGCCCTGCGCGATATCCAGGTCGACCTGGTTCAGCGCCTTCAAGCCGCCGAATTGCATCAGGATTTGTTTTGCGCTGAGCAGCTTGCCGCCGGCCGCGACCGACGGCGCCGGCGCCGCCCATGAAGTGCCGCCTGCGCTATCGGCAGCGGCGACGATGTGCTCGCCGTTGCGCTTCTTGAGGAACAGGCCGCGGGCGAAACCGACGATGCCGTCCTGCAGGTAATACACGACGAACAGGATCATCAAGCCGAAGATGGTCAGGCGCCAGTCGGTAATGTCCTGCAGCTTGTAAGAGAAAAGGGCCATGCCGATGGTGGCGACCAGGGGCACCGCCACCTGGCGCGGGCCGCTGCGCCTGGTGGCCAGCAGGTATCCGCTGCTGAGCACGGCGATGACGGCGGCGCTGGCGGCCAGTTCGCGGAACAACTCGATATCCGACAAGAGGCTGGGCAGCATGACGACGATCAGCGCGCCGATCAGGGAACCGCTGCGGGTCTTGCGTCCGCCCATGATCACGGCCAGCAGGAACAGGATGGTCAGCTCGAAGCCGTAGGTATTGGGCGAAATGTATTCTTCCGAATACGCGTACAGGCTGCCGGCCAGGCCGGCCAGGGCGGCGCTGATGACGAAGGCGTACACCTTGTAGCGGTAGACCGACACACCCATGCAATCGGAAGCGGTCGGGCTGTCGCGCAGCGCCTGGAAGGCGCGCCCCAGGTTGGATTTCAAGATGCGGTTGACCACCACAAGCGAAGCCAGCATCAGCAGCGCGACCAGGTAAAAGAAACCCAGTTCGCCCAGCTTGACGCCGAAAAAGGACGGCTTGGCCAGCTTGATGCCCATCGGGCCTTCGGTCAGGAAACTCATCTCATTGATCAGGATCTGCACGATGGTGCCGAAGGCCAGCGTCACCATCGCCAGGTAGGGGCCGGTGACGCGCAAGGCCGGCAGGGCCAGCAGGGCGCCGAACAGGGCGGTGACGACGATGGAGGCCGGCGCCGCCAGCAGGAAGGGCAGACCCAGCTTGAAGTACAGCACGCCGCTGGTGTAGGAGCCGATGCCGAACAGCGCGGCGTGGCCGAGCGACACCTGGCCGGTATAGCCGACCACGATGTCGAGGCCGAACAACAGCACCGCGTAGATCAGGATGGTTTCGGCCAGGTGGATGTAATACGGATTATGGAAAACCAGCGGAAACAGGGCCAGCGCGGCGATGCCGGCCACGTACAGGAGCAGGGATTTGGCTTTCATCGTCACACCTTCTTGATCGCGGATTTGCCGAACAGGCCGGCCGGCTTCACCGCCAGCACCAGCAGCAGCAACAGCAATCCCGGCACTTCCTTGTAGCCGG
>DASYLQ010000272.1:0-18425 GCA_036009485.1 Janthinobacterium sp. | reverse complement strand
TCAGCACCTTGTTCTTCGATGCGATGCCTTTCAACCGGGCCAGCGCGGCCTGTTCCGGCAGCGGCTCGGCGTACTGGCCCAGCGGCAGCTTGCCCTTGTTGCGGATATGCGCCGGCACCAGCGCATCGATCAGCGCGGCGCGCGAGGCGTAGCCGAGGGTGGACAGCATCGCTTCCTGCTCGCAGGCGGAAGGGCCGATGTGGCGGGCGATGAAGGCATCGCGGGCTTCGAGTTGGGTCAGGCTGGTACGGGTCATGATGTGGTGGCCAAAAAGGTGCTGCGCCGACGCTGCAAGGGACAGGGCGGCGCCGGCGGGTGTCGGAAAATACCTAAAAAAATGCACTGAAACCGGCGCGCCGCGCCGGCCCTGTCCTTGAAGTACTGCGCGGGATTATTCCGCGGTGGCCTTGCCGTAGGCGGCGGCGTCGAGCATGCCGTCCAGGGCCGAGGCGTCGGCCGGCTTGATCTTGAACAGCCAGGCCGCGTAGGCATCGCTATTGATCGCTTCCGGCGCGTTGGCGACGTCTTCGTTGACGGCCACGACCTCGCCCGACAGCGGCGCATAGATGTCGCTGGCGGCCTTGACCGATTCCACCACGGCGGCGTCGTCGCCGGCGCTGTAGCGCTTGCCCACGGTCGGCAATTCGACGAAGACGATGTCGCCGAGCGCATCCTGGGCGTATTCGGTGATGCCGACCGTGACGCTGCCGTCGGCTTCCAGGCGGGCCCACTCGTGGGAAGCGGTGTATTTCAGGTTTGCGGGAATATTCATATGGGACTCCGTTGGTAAGTGTCGGGTAAGGTCGATGGTGGGAAATCAGGCAAGAAGTATTTTACCGTTGCGCACGAAGGGCAGTTTGACCACGCTGGCGGCCAGCTTCCTGTCGCGGATTTCAACGTGGACGGTGTCGCCGGCGGCGACGCCGTTGGGCACGCGCGCCAGGGCGATGGCTTGCTGCATGGTCGGGCTGAAGGTGCCGCTGGTGATCTCGCCGGCCTGTTCGCTGCCGGCGACGATGACTTTCTGGTGGGCGCGCAGGACGCCGCCTTTTTCGCGCAGGACCAGGCCGACGAACTGGGCGTTCTGGCCCAGCGCCTGCAAGGCCGCCTTGCCGACGAAGTCGCGCGGGCTGGCCAGGTCGATGGTCCAGGCCAGTCCGGCGTCGAGCGGGTTGACGCTTTCATCCATGTCCTGGCCATACAGGTTCATGCCGGCTTCCAGGCGCAGCGTGTCGCGCGCGCCGAGGCCGGCCGGTTTCACGCCCGCCGCCGCCAGGGCCGTCCACAAGGCCTCGACCTGGCTGGCCTGGACGCCGATCTCGAAGCCGTCCTCGCCGGTGTAGCCGGTGCGCGCCACCATTACTTCGCCGAAGGCCGTGTCCTTGACGATGACGGCGTTGAACGGTTTCAAGCCTTCCGACGCGGCCCGGGTTTCCGGCAGCACCAGCCAGACCCTGGCGCGCGCGTTCGGGCCCTGCACGGCGACCAGCGCCATGGCTTTGGCCGGATCGCCGTCGCGGCGCTGGGTGATGCTCAGGCCGCTATTCGTGGCCTCGTTTTGCGCGCGCATCCAGGCCAGGTCCTTTTCCGCGGTGCCGGCGTTGACCACCAGGCGGAACCGGTTTTCGGTAAAGAAGTAGACGATCAGGTCGTCGATGACGAAGCCTTGCGGATTCAGCATGCAGGAGTAGAGCGCCTTGCCGGCCGTTTGCAGCTTGTCGACGTTATTCGCCAGCAAGCCGCGCAGGAAAGGGCGGGCGTTGGCGCCTTCGATGTCGACCACGCACATGTGCGAGACGTCGAACATGCCGGCGTCGCTGCGCACCGCGTGGTGCTCCTCGATTTGCGAACCGTAATTGACGGGCATGTCCCAGCCGCCGAAGTCGACCATGCGGGCGCCGGCGGCACGGTGGGCGTGATTGAGTGGGGTCGCTTTAAGCGTCATGAATTCCTCGGAGCCAGTGAAAGGGTTAACGGAGCAGACGAGGAATAGCCTTTCAGCTTTTTCCGCATGTGATCGCAGACCCCTCTGTCCTTGGTACCTGAGAGATTACGGGAAAACTCCCGCGCGCCCCTTCGGTGGACCGCTGGCCATGGCCGCGATCGCTCTCCAGAGTTGAGCCGGTTGTCCTGCGCGCCTGTAGTGGGCGGCTTGCAGTATCGCCAGTCCCTTGATCGGTCCTTTTGCCTGAGAGTTTGTGGGTGGTGCCCCTTCGGCGGCAGCGCATGGCTACCCTCTCCCGATCAAGAATGCGGAATATATGCCAGTGGGGGAAGTATGTCAATCCGTACACATCGAAAGCGCCCGGCGCCGCGCTGCGGAAGGGCCGATTATTCAAGCGTAAAATTGGTGTTGGTTATGCGCACAGATGGATGTCGTATATTAAGCTTGTTTCTGATCTATTTGCTAGAATCTTCCATCTTCATTGAAAGTGAATGCCATGAACGACGACCACGAAAAACCGAATGGCCATGCCTATTTCACCTTGTCTGGCGATGTCAACAGCGATATGGTCAGGCGCGTGTTCGATGCCGTCGCGGACATGACGGAAGACCGCATCACCACCGCCCACATTTTGCTGCAATCGAACGGCGGCTACGTCAGCGACGGGATTTGCCTGTATAACTACCTGAGCAAGCTGCCGATCAAGCTGGTGACCTATAACGCTGGCGCGGTGGCCTCGATCGCGGTCACGGTATTTCTGTCCGGTACCGAGCGCTACGCCAGCGACACCGCCCGCTTCATGGTGCACAAATCGCATGCCACCGCCTCGCCCGGGGCGCGGCCGGATGCGCTGAAGATCATCGTCGACGGCTTGCGCGCCGACGACATGCGCACCGAAAAGATCCTCAAGGAACATGTCACCCTGGCGGAGGAGCACTGGATGGTGCATGCCTACTCCGACCTGCACCTGACGGCGCAGGAGGCGGCGACGGTCGGCTTAATCAACGGCATCGCCGATTTCTCGCCGCCCAAAGGCAAGCGCGTCGCGAATATCTAGGGAACTGGATCGCGGCCAATAAGAAAAGAGCCTGTCTCCGGCTTGCCGAAGCAGACTCTTTTACTTACTTGTTACAGGCATTGTTGCACCTTGCGCAATTGTTGCGCTACGACGCCGTGGCGATCAGCGATCGTTTTTGTGGCTTTGACGGCCAGCTTCCGCATGTTGCTCAGGCGTGCCGCCGCGGGTGCCGCCGGTGCTCGACTGTTTGTTGCTGGAACTACCCGACGATTGCTTGTTGCTATCGTTTTTGTGGCTTTGACGGCCAGCTTCGACATGCTGTTCGTGGCTGCCGCCCTGGGTGCCCGATTGCTTGTTGCCTTGACCGCTTTTTTGGTTCGAGTTCATTTTGCTTCCTTTATAAAAGTAAAAAAAGACACTCGCCGAAGTCGCATCTGCGAAGGGATTCTGACGAGGAAAAATTTCCCTTTGCAGATACGTTTCCGGTGACGCAATGATGCGAGTGCGAGCTTGCTTTCGGTATCGGATCGAGGCTTGCACCCATGTAGGATAATCTCTGATGCGGCCCTCTTCAGGGCCGAGCCGGCGCTCAGTAAAAACCTTAAAACTCTTCCCATTCGACATCGTTAGTATTGCTTTTGCCGCTGCGCGATAGCTTGGCCGAGGCTGGCGTTGGCGTGGGCCGGGGCGTAGGGCGAGGCATGGCCAAAGGGGCTTTCCCGGATGCCGGCGCGCCCGGGGCGAGGGTTTTGCCGCTCCGCGGCAAGGCTGTTGTCGCCATGCCGCGCGGCTTGGCCGGCGCCGTCGGCCGGAGCGGCGCGTCTATCGTGAAAATACTTATCACCTCGCTCAGTTTGGCGGTCTGTTCGCGCATGGCCGTGGCCGCCGCGGCCGCCTGTTCAACCAGCGCCGCATTTTGCTGGGTGCCCTGGTCCATCGCCGAAATCGCTTCATGCACCTGTTCCAGTCCGGTAGTCTGTTCCGCGCTGGCATGGGCGATCTCGCCGATCAGGTCGCTGACCCGTTTCACGCTGCCGACCACATCCTCCATGGTATGGCCGGCCTTGTCGGCGAGTTGCGTGCCGCGCACCACCTTGTCCACCGAGTCATCGATCAGCGCCTTGATTTCCTTGGCTGCCGCTGCGCTGCGCTGGGCCAGGTTGCGCACTTCCGCGGCCACCACGGCGAAGCCGCGTCCCTGTTCGCCGGCGCGGGCCGCTTCCACCGCCGCATTCAGGGCCAGGATATTGGTCTGGAAAGCGATGCCGTCGATCACGCCGATGATCTCGGAAATCTTCTGCGAAGAATCGTTAATTGAAGCCATCGTTTCGACCACCAGGGCCACATCGCTGCCTCCCTTCAGCGCCACTTCGGAAGCCGATACCGCCAGTTTGTTAGCTTGCATCGCATTGCCGGCGTTTTGTTTGACGGTCGCGCTCAATTCTTCCATAGCCGACGTGGTTTCCTGCAGCGAGGCGGCTTGCTGTTCGGTGCGTATCGACAAGTCCAGGTTGCCGCTGGCAATTTCCTCCGAGGCAGCGTCTATGGCCGCCGTGCTCAGCCTCACCTTGCCGATGACGGACAGCAAGCTGTTGTTCATCACCGCCATGATATTTAACAATTGCCCGGTCTCGTCGCGGGAACCGGTGGGGAGCTGGCCGCTCAAGTCGCCGTCGGCGATGCGCTGCGCCGCCAGCATGGCCAGATGCAGTGGCGCGGAAATGACCTTTGCCAACCACAGCGCGAGCAAGGCGCCGAGCACGATATCGATGGCCATGATGGTGACGGTCCAGATGCGCGCGTTGGAATAGGTCGCGGCGGCGGCCGCGGCGGCGCGGTGGCTGCCCTCGACGGCATTCGCCATCAATTGATCGATCTGTCCGCTGGCCGCGTCGAACGCTGCTTGCGAGGCGGCCAGCGCGGCCTGGGCTTCCGCTTTCCTGCCGCCTTTGGACAAGGCCAGGATGGCTGCGTGTTGCACGGCAAAAGCGTCGTCAGCCTTGGCCAGCGCCGCGAACAGGCCCAGTTGCGCCGGGTCGGACAGGGTCTTGCCGTAGCGTTCGCTATCGTTACGCATGTCGGCCAGGGCCTGGACCAGCTTTTTATCGATGTCGACGATGGTGTCCGGATTGGCGTCGGCGGCCAGGATAAATTGCAATTCCAGCTTGCGCAACTCTTGCAGGTCATTCCTCAGGCCGAGTATCTGTACCATGTCCGGCAACCAAGTGTCCGACAGCGCCACCGAATCCTGGTTGATGTCGCCCATGCGAAGCAGCGAGGCGGCGCCCAGCACGACAGTAAGGCTGAGCACGCAGAAGAAAGCAGCCAGCAACTTGGTGGCGGTGGCGAGGTTGTGGAAATGGCGCATGACGGGATTCCTTTGGGCGGTGGCGCGCACGGGTTGGCGCCGGCAACAGAGGTTGTTATGTTATGGAAACGTCGTTAGGCATCCTTGCGCGGTGTCAATGATGGGGTGGGCTTGCATAGCCTTGCAAACAAGCCCGTGTGTGGGAAATCACAACAAAACCGTAATTTGTTTCGTTTTGTTTATTTCTTCATGGCAATATTATGCAAGAATGTGGTGTTCCTGCTTTTTGCCGAAAATTTAAACAGGTCAGCCAGAACATGGTCTCTATTCCAACACCTGCCGCGCCACCGCCTAAAAAGACGGTATCGCCGCGGCATGCCTTGCTGGAAAACCTGATCGGCATCGTGACCCGGCACGTCAACGACCAGTTCAGCGGCCTGACGGCGCGCTGGTCGGCCGCTTTGTGCGACGTCAGCGACATCGTCGACGCCCGCGCCGTGCACCAGCGTTTCAAAGCCGCCAACATGCTGAAAAATAACAGCTACGCCTTCCTGCATCTGGCCGTCAGCGCGCTGGAAGCCGCCTTGCGCAAGGAGATCGCACTGCTGTCGCCGGCACCCAAGCTGCGGGCCGGTACCTCGGCCAAGGCCATGACCCTGGTGGCCTACGAGGAAATGGATAGCCAGCTGGCTTTCAGCGCCCTCAGCAAGCCTTTCGACCTACTGTATTCCGATCAACTGGCGACCTTGAATGTCCGGCTGGCATTTTTGCTGGATCGCGATATCCTGCGGGTCAGCCAGAATCCTTTCAGGCCAGAAGTGTTTTTGTTGGCCTTGCAGCAAGCCTGGTGCGCATTCGAACCCGGTGCCGAGTCGAGCACCTTGTTCTCGCGTCTGCTAAAGCCGGAGCTGTTCTTCGATCTGGGGCCGATGCTGCTGGCGCTGAACCTTGCCTTGACGAGAAAAGGCCCTGATTCGGCGGATGCCTGCCAGCGCCCTAAAGCGGATAGCCACGACGCCCTACCGAAAATTCCGCTGCTGCCGGACCATGCCTTCCTGGCTCAACAGCTAAGGCAATTCTTTGCCGCGCCGCCAGTACAGACCGGACCGGCGCAGTACGCCGCGCCCGGGCCGGCGACTGGCAATGCCGGTGTGTCGGCGCCGGCCTTGCCGCAGCTGGACGCCGCCTGGCTGGGCCAGCATCCGCCGCAGGCGGGCTGGCAGCAGGCGGGCTGGCAGCAGGCCGGCCGGCAACCTTTGCTTTCCTACCTGGCGCGGCTGCAGCAGGCGGGCGGCATGGCCGGGACGGCCGCAGGCATGGCCGCCGCAGGTGCGGGCGCCACGCCGCATAACGTCATCTACTTGCCTGGCATTAAGGCGAATGCGCCCGAAGGGAGCTTGACGCGCGCCGACGAAAGCACCATTGATTTGCTGTCGCGAATTTTCGATACGGTATTCCAGGATCGAAATATTTCCCAGGAAATCCGCGACCTGATCCGCTTCCTGCAAATCCCCGTGCTGAAAGCGGCGCTGGCCGACAAGGATTTTTTTTTCCAGGAAGCGCATCCGGCGCGGCGCCTGATCGAATTACTATCGCGCATGGGCTGGGAACAGCGCAAGGGGCCGCAAGATCCCCTGTTCGAGGCGATGCAGCGCAGCGTGGACCGGGTCGGCCGCGACGCCGAGCATGAGCTGTCGGTGTTTTCCGAAGCGGTATCGGAGCTCGAAGCGAGTATACAGGCCGAAGAAAAGGCGGTCGCCACGGCCATTGCCGAACCGATTGCCAGTGCGATTCAGCAAGAAAAGAAGGCCGAGGCGACGCGTTCGGCCAAGGATGCGGTGGCCTTGCGCATCGGCACCGGCGAAGTGCTGGCGGTGGTGGAAACTTTCCTGGAAAATAAATGGGTTTCGGTATTGACCATCGCCTATAGCGTCGAGGAAAGCAAGCCGGGCGCCATCAGGAATGCGACGCGCGCCATGGATGAGCTGATCTGGAGCGTCAAGCCGAAGCTGACCGCTGATGAGCGCAAGCAATTGATCGGCAAGCTGCCGTCCTTGCTGGCGGCGCTGAACAAGTGGTTGGACTTGATCCAGTGGCAAGACGCCGACCGCCTGCAGTTTTTTGCCGAGCTGGCCGAATGCCATGCATCGATCGTTCGCGCCCCATTGGAACTTTCAGCCGAGCGCAGGGTCGAAATAGCACTCGAGGTTGCGCAAAAGGCCGCCGAACACAGGCTGGAACTGCAAAACAAGGCGGCCCAGCCTGAGCCCGTCGTCGACGATGCCGTGGTGACGGTGGATATGTTGCAGCGTGGTATGTGGCTGGAGTTCAGCCTGCCCGACGGTGGCGACGGTGGCGACGGTGGCGACAGCAACAAGGTCAAGCTGGCCTGGATCAGTCCTTTGCGCACCCTGTTCATCTTTTCCACCAGCGCGCGCCAGGAAGCGTTTTCCATGTCCGGCGACATCCTGGCCCAGCGCTTCCGCGACAACCTGGTGCAAGTGCTGCGCAGCGAAGGCGTGGTCGGACGCGCACTGTCACAGGCGATGGCGGAACAGGGCGCCGTCAATGAAGACAGCATGGCGCCGCGCCAAAGCGCCTGAGTGTTGCAAGTGTTGCAAGTGTCGCTAGTGTCGCGGACCGGCGTTTTGGTTTCCATTAAGCAATATCCAGTACAATCTTCGTTTGACCGCTTCCCGCGCATGCCGGTCTGTGCGCTGCCGGATGCCGGAATATGCGATGCTGCGATGCAGCGGACAACATGGATGAAACAGTGATTGAAAATGCGTGGATGATGCATTGCTGGCTGGCGCTTAGCTTGCTGGGCAGCATGGCGGTCATGGGGCCGGCGGGGCTGGCGGTGGGCGTCTGGCTGGCGGCCGGCCAATACTGGCGCCTGGCGTTCAACTGGTGCCTGCTGTTCGGCGCCGGCATGGCGCTGGTGGTGGCGACCAAGATCGCTTTCATCGGCTGGGGCATCGGCGTGCATTCGCTGCAGTTCGCTGGTTTCAGCGGCCATGCGATGCGCGCCGGGGCGGTGCTGCCGGTGTTTTTGTTCGTCTTGCTGAAAGAGGCCGGCGTATTCTGGCGTCGCGCCGGCGTGCTGGCCGGCTGTGTAGTCGCCATCCTGATCACCATGTCGCGCCTGGTGCTGGGCTACCATTCGACGTCTGAAGCGGTGACCGGCTGCCTGCTGGGTTTTATGGTCGCCTTCGCCTTCATCTGGCTGGCCGGGGCGGGCCGCGATTTCGCCATCAGCCGCGGCCTCGTCGCGCTGAGCTTCGGCAGCCTGCTGTTTACTCCCAGGGCCGAACCTGTACCGACCGAGCAATTGATCACCCGCGCCGCGCTGTTCATGTCCGGACACGAGCGGCCGTTCAGCCGCTACGACTGGAAGGTCGAGCAAGAGCACTATCTGGAGCGCTGACGCCGGCGCAGGCGCGCTCCAGCCTGTCTCCCCGTCCTCCCGCGCGCCTGCGGTTTTTGGCCGGAATCCGCCGATAAAATGGTATGATGGACCACTTTTCATTGGAGTAATGAGTCGTCCTGATCCGGTTCTCCCGCCATTCTCCGTGAGTCAATTTGTTTGTTTAGTCCATCCAGGCGAAGAACTTTAAAACAACGTGCGTCTATCTTCCATTAAATTGTCGGGATTTAAGTCATTCGTCGATCCCACCAATTTCCAGGTGCCGGGTCAACTCGTTGGCGTCGTCGGTCCTAACGGTTGCGGCAAATCGAATATCATCGACGCGGTGCGCTGGGTGCTGGGCGAATCCAAGGCTTCCGAATTGCGCGGCGAGTCGATGCAGGACGTCATCTTCAACGGCTCGACCCACCGCAAGCCGGCCGGCCGCGCCTCGGTCGAACTGGTGTTCGACAATAACGACGGCAAGGCCGCCGGGCAATGGGGCCAGTATGCCGAGATCGCCGTCAAGCGCACGCTGACGCGCGACGGCACTTCCACCTATTACATCAACGGCCAGCCGGTGCGCCGGCGCGACATCCAGGACATCTTCCTCGGCACCGGCCTCGGCCCGCGGGCCTACGCCATCATCGGCCAGGGCATGATCTCCCGCATCATCGAATCGCGCCCGGAAGAATTGCGCGTCTTCCTGGAAGAGGCGGCCGGCGTCTCGAAGTACAAGGAACGCCGCCGCGAGACGGAAAACCGGCTGCACGACACGCGCGAAAACCTGCTGCGCGTCGACGATATCCTGCGCGAATTGAACAGCAACCTGGAAAAGCTGGAAGCGCAAGCCGTCGTCGCCAACAAATTCCATGCGCTGCAGGCCGACCAGGACGAGAAGCAAAAACTGCTCTGGCTGTTGCGCAAGAACGAGGCGCAAAACGAGCAAGTCCGTTATTTCCGCGAAGTCGAGCAAGCCCAGACCGACCTGGAAGAGCAGACCGCCAGGCTGCGCCACGTCGAGCTGACCCTGGAGCAGATGCGCCAGGCCCATTTCGCCGTCGGCGACCGCCTGCACCAGGCCCAGGGCCATCTGTACCAGACCAATTCCGAGATCGGCAGCCTGGAGGCGCAGATCAAGTTCGTTATCGAATCGCGCAGCCGCCTGCAATCGCAACTGGCGGCGCTGAGCGCCCAGCGCGAGCAGTGGAGCACCCAGGCGCAGGAGTATCAGGAGCAGATCGAGGAAGCCGAATTCCGCCTGGAAGAACTGGCCGCCCGGGTCGAGCAGTCGCAGATGGCGGCGCAACAAAAGAACGAGCAATTGCCGGCGCTGGACGCCGCCTGGCGCGAGGCGCAGCGCAAGAGTAGCGAATCGCGCGCCAGGATCATGCAGGCGCAGCAGCAGCTGGAACTGGAATCCACGCACCAGCGCAATGCCTCCAACATCCTGGCCGGCCTGCTGACGCGGCGCGAGCGGCTGCAGCAAGAGAAAAACGGCTTGAACCTGCCCGACAGCAGCCATCTGGCGAACATGAAAATGCAGCTGGAAGAAAAGCAGCAGGCGCTGGAAGAGCAGGGCTTTTACCTGGAAGAGGCGCTCGAGCGGCAGCCCGGGCTGGAAGAGGAACGCCGCCTGGCGCAAGCCCAGGTGAATGCCGAAAGCGCCTCCAATGCGCAGCTGGAAGCGCGCCTGAATGCGCTGCGCCAGTTGCAGGAGCGGGTGCAAAGCCAGGGCAAGGTGCAACCCTGGCTAGCCCGCCACGAACTCGATGGCTTGCCGCGCCTGTGGCAAAAGCTGCAAATCGAGCAGGGCTGGGAAACCGCGCTGGAATCCATCCTGCGCGAGCGCACCGCGGCGCTGCAGGTGTCGAATATCGAATGGGCCAAGGCCTTTTTCAATGATGCGCCGCCGGCCAAGCTGGCGCTGTACGCGCCCTCGACCGCGGTCCCGGCGCCGGCGGCCGCATCGGCGTCCGACCTCGCCGGCCTGAAACCCTTCCTGAACTTGCTGAAGCTGAACGATCCCGGCTTGCGCGGCTTGCTGCAGGACTGGTTGCACCATGCCTATGCCGCCGAGGACGCCGCCGAGGCGCTGGCCGAACGCGGCAAGCTGCCGCCCGGTGGCTATTTCGTCACGCGCCAGGGCCATGTGGTGAGCCAGTCCAGCGTGCGCTTTTACGCCGCCGACTCGGAACAGGAAGGCATGCTCGGACGCCAGCAGGAAATCGACAATATCGGCAAGCAGTTGCGCGCGCAGCAGTTGCTGGCCGACGAGGCGCGCGCCCGCGCCGTGCGCGCCGACGCCGCCGTCGCCGAGCTGACGCGCCGCCTGGCCGAGCTGCGCCAGCGCCTCCAGGGCTTGACGCAATCGGTGCACACGCTGCAGCTGGACGTGGTCAAGCTGTCCGAGGTCGAGGCCCGCTTCAACCAGCGCAGCACGCAGATCCAGGCCGACCTGGCCGAGATCGCGGCGCAGGAGGCCGAGCAGATGCAGGTCAAGCTGGAGTCGGAAGAAAAATTCGAGCAGCTCGACGCCGACCTCGCCAACCTCCAGGGCGAGCACGAAGACGGCCACACCGATTTCCTGCGCCGGGAGCAGATGCTGGCCGACGCCCGCGAGCGCTTGCGCGAGCTGGAAAGGGCGGCCCAGGAAGCCGAATACGCCGAGAAATCCCAGCGCAGCAAGATCGAGGAACTGCGCCGCAACATCCTCACCGCGACGAGCCAGTCGGCCCAAGTCACGGCCAGCCTGCAAGCGGGCCAGCTGGAACTGGCCGGCCTGGAATCGGGCGCCGCCAACGACGGCTTGCAGGATTTGCTGGAGCGCCGCACGGCGCAGGAAAAGGCCCTGTCCGACGCCCGCCATGAACTCGACCAGATCACCCAGCAATTGCGGGCGTCGGAAGAGGCGCGCATGGCGGCCGAGCGCAGCCTGCAGCCGCAGCGCGACAAGATCATGGAAATGCAGTTGAAGGAACAGGCTGCGCGCCTGAACCAGGAACAGTTCGCCCAGCAGTTGCAGGAAGTGTCGGCCGACGAGGCGGCGCTGGGCGAAAAGCTGCACCCGGACTTGCGCCCCTCCTACCTGCAGGGCGAGGTGACGCGCCTGAGCAATGCCATCGCGGCGCTGGGCGCGGTCAATCTGGCCGCGCTGGACGAACTGGCGCAGGCGTCGGAGCGCAAGAACTTCCTCGATGCCCAGAACGCCGACTTGACCGAGGCGATCAACACGCTGGAAGACGCGATCCACAAAATCGACAAGGAAACCCGCGACTTGCTGCAAGACACCTTCGACCGCGTCAACCAGCATTTTTCCGAGCTGTTCCCGATTCTCTTCGGCGGCGGCCAGGCCCGGCTCAGCATGACCGGCGATGAAATCCTCGACTCCGGCGTGCAAGTGATGGCCCAGCCGCCGGGCAAGAAAAACGCCACCATCCATTTGCTGTCGGGCGGCGAAAAGGCGCTCACCGCGACGGCCCTGGTGTTTTCGATGTTCCGCCTGAATCCGGCGCCGTTCTGCCTGCTGGACGAAGTCGACGCGCCGCTCGACGACGCCAACACGGAACGCTTTTGCCGCATGGTCAAACGGATGTCCGACCAGACCCAGTTCCTTTTCATCTCGCATAACAAGATCGCGATGGAAATGGCCAATCAATTGATCGGTGTGACGATGCAGGAGCAAGGCGTGTCGCGCATCGTGGCGGTGGATATGGAGTCCGCCGCAAACTTCGCTTCCGAGGCACAAGCAGCATGACAGACTTTCAAATGACATTGTTCGGCGCCGGCGGCGTCTTCATCGTCGGCGTTTTCTCATACAACAAGTGGCAAGAGTACAAGGCCAGGAAAAGCGTCGAACGGGCTTTTTCGAGCGACCATGACGACGTCCTGATGCGCGCCGGCGACGCCGCCGCACCGATGGCGCGGCAAGAGCCGCGCTTCGATCCGGAAGGCGGCGACGATGACCGTGACGGCGCGGTGCCGCCCGGCGCCGGGACAGGCGCGGCGGCTGCCGGCCCGGGCGCGGGCGGGCGCAGCGAACCGGAGATGCCGACCGCGCCGCTGCCGCACGGCGCCGCGGCCGGCTTTGCCACGCCGGCCGCCGAGCAAGCCACCAGCCTGGTCGATCCGCTGATCGATTGCCTGCTGCCGCTGGCGCTGGACGCGCCCGTGCGCGGCGAGAAGATCCTGCCGGTGCTGCAAACCCTGCGCCTGGTCGGCAACAAGCCGGTGCACTACATCGGCCTGCACGTCAACGGCGACTGGGAAACGATCACCTACGGCGGCGTCTATACGCGCCTGCAGGGCGGGGTGCAACTGGCCAGCCGCAGCACCGGCTTGAACGAACTGGAATACTCGGAACTGGTGACGCGCCTGCGCGTCGTCGCCGACGAAATCGGCGCCGAACCGGAAATCCCCGACATGATCGAAGTGATGGCCGAGGCGCGCACGCTGCACCGCTTCGTCGCCGGCCACGACGCCCAGCTGGGCGTCAACCTGCATACCAACGGCGCGCCCTGGGCCATCGCCACCCTGCTCGGGGCGCTGGAAAAGCAGGGTTTCGACGTGCGTCCGGACGGCCGCTTCGTCATGCCCGACGGCGACGGCGGTTTCCTGTTTTCGCTGTCGACCAATGTCACCCTGGCCGAGGAAACCACGCCGCGCCTGACCCTGCTGCTGGACGTGCCTTGCGTGGCGCCGGCGCGCGACGGTTTCGGCGCCATGGTGGCTTGCGCCAAATCGCTGGTGGCGCGCCTGGACGCGACCATCGTCGACGACGGCAACCAGGCCCTGTCGGACGCCGCGCTGGCCGACATCGCCGGCCAGGTGCAGGAGTTTTACCAGGAGATGGAAGCGGCCGACATTCCGGCCGGATCGACCCGCGCCCTGCGCCTGTTCAGCTGAGATTGTCGCGACATGAATGAGATGGATTACCAGGCCCGCGCGGCCTGGCTCACCGATGAATTGAACCGCCACCTGCACGCCTATCACGTGCTGGACGCGCCCACCATCCCGGACGCCGAATACGATAAATTGTTTGTCGAGCTGCAGCAGCTGGAAGCGGCCCACCCGGAACTGGTGACGGCCGAATCGCCGACCCACCGCGTCGGCGCCGCGCCCATCGCCGAGTTCAGCCAGGTCACCCACGCGGTGCCGATGCTGTCGCTGAATAACGGCTTTTCCGATGAAGACATCGTCGCCTTCGACCGCCGCGCGCGCGAAAGCCTGAACGTCGGCCAGGTCGAATACGCGGCCGAGGTCAAGTTCGACGGCCTGGCGATCAACCTGCGCTACGAAGACGGCCGCTTCGTCCAGGCCGCCACGCGCGGCGACGGCGCCACCGGCGAAGACGTCACGGCCAACATCCGCACCGTGCGCGCCATCCCGCTGCGGCTGCACGGCAGCAATCCGCCGAAGGTGCTGGACGTACGCGGCGAGGTATTGATGCACAAGGCCGATTTCATCAAGCTCAACGAATGCCAGCGCGCCGCCGGCCTGAAGGAATTCGCCAATCCGCGCAACGCCGCGGCGGGCGGCTTGCGCCAGCTCGATTCGCGCATCACGGCTGCGCGCCGCCTGGGCTTTTTCGCCTACGGCATCGGCAGCCTGGAAGGCGCCGACCTGCCCGAGTCGCACTCGGCGCTGCTGGACTGGTACCAGTCGCTCGGCTTGCCGGTGTCGAAGGAGCGCAAGGTGGTGCGGGGCGCCGACGGCTTGCTGGCGTATTTCAGGGACATCGGCGCGCGCCGCGCCGCGCTGCCGTATGAAATCGACGGCGTGGTCTACAAGGTCAACCCGGTCGAGCAGCAGGAAGAACTCGGCTTCGTCTCGCGCGCGCCGCGCTTCGCGCTGGCGCACAAGTTCCCGGCCGAAGAGGCCATGACGATTGTTCAGGGGATCGAGTTACAGGTGGGACGCACGGGCGCGATCACGCCGGTGGCCAGGCTGCTGCCTGTTTCCGTCGGTGGCGTCACCGTGACAAACGCTACCTTGCATAACGAAGGCGAGGTGCGGCGCAAGGACGTACGTGCCGGCGACACCGTCATCGTGCGCCGCGCCGGCGACGTGATCCCCGAAGTGGTCGCCGTGGTATTGGAAAGGCGCCCCAAGCCGGAGCCCAAGGTATTTGAAATGCAAAATACCTGTCCGGTGTGCGGCTCGCATGTGGTGCGCGAGGAGGGCGAGGCCATCGCGCGCTGTTCCGGCGGCCTGTTTTGCTCGGCCCAGCGCAAGGAAGCCATGCGCCATTTCGCCGGCCGGCGCATGATGGATATCGAGGGCCTGGGCGACCGCTATATCGACAAGCTGGTCGAGTTCAAGCATGTGCACGGCGTCGCCGACATCTACCAGCTGACGCTGGACGACTTGCTGAAGATGAAGCGCGAGGCCGAGGAGCGCGACGGCAGTACGCCGGACACCGTCCAGCAGGGCAAGATCGCCACCAAATGGGCCGACAACCTGCTGCAGGCGATTGCCGCCAGCAAGCGGCCGCCGCTGGAACGCCTGCTGTTCGCGCTGGGCATTCGCCACGTCGGCGAATCCACCGCCAAGACCCTGGCCGACTGGCTCGGCAGCCTGGAACTGGTGCGCCGCGCCCCGGCGCCGCTGCTGTCGGTGCTGCCGGATATCGGCCGCACGGTGGCAGAAGCGATCGCCGATTTTTTCGCCGAAGCGAAGAACCAGCAGGCGCTCGACGACTTGCTGGAGGCCGGCGTCGCGCCGCAGGGCGAGCACGCCCCCAGCGCCAGGTTGCGCGGCCTGCTGAGTCAGGCCGGCTTGCTGGCCGCGCTCGACATCCCGAAGCTGACGGCGCCGCGCAGCAAGCAATTGGCCGAGCATAGCGTGACGCTGGCATCGCTGGCGGAGCAGCAGACGGTCGGGCATTTCGGTTTGCCGGCCGGCGTAGCCGAAGCGCTGGAAAACTGGCTGGCCGGGCCCGGTCACCGCGAACAGTTGCGCGCGCTGCATGCGCTGCGCGAAGAACTGCTGGCCAGGCTGCCCGAGGACGCGGCCGCCGCCAGCCCGCTGGCCGGCAAGACCTTCGTGCTGACCGGGACCTTGCCGAACCTGAGCCGCGACGCCGCCGCCGCGCTGATCGAGGCGGCCGGCGCCAAGGTGGCCGGCTCGGTCTCGAAAAAGACCGGCTACGTCGTCGCCGGCGCGGAGGCCGGCAGCAAGCTGGCCAAGGCCCAGGAACTGAACATCCCCGTGCTCGACGAGCCCGGCTTGCTGGCCCTGCTGGAGTCGGCCGGCGGCGCCGCCTCGCCAACCAGCGCAGAAATTACCGCAGAAATTACCGCAGAAACGGACGCAGATGAAACAAATTAGAAAAGCAGTATTCCCGGTCGCCGGCCTGGGCAGCCGGTTTTTACCCGCCACCAAGGCGCAGCCGAAAGAGATGCTGCCGATCGTGGACAAGCCGCTGATCCAGTACGCGGTGGAAGAGGCGGTCGCCGCCGGCATCACGGAAATGATCTTTATCACCGGCCGCAACAAGCGCGCCATCGAAGACCATTTCGACAAGGCTTACGAACTGGAGGCGGAACTCGAGGCGGCCGGCAAGCGCCAGTTGCTGGAAATGGTGCAGAACGTCATCCCCAAGCATGTCCATTGCATCTATATCCGCCAGTCGGCCGCGCTGGGCCTCGGCCACGCCGTGCTGTGCGCCCGTCCGGTGGTCGGCAACGAGCCGTTTGCGGTCTTGCTGGCGGACGATTTCATGGATACCGACGAAGGCGTCAAGCCGGTGCTGGCGCAGATGAGCGCCGTCTATGAATACGAGCAGGCCAGCGTGCTGGCGGTGCAGGACGTGCCGCGCGCCGAGACCTGCCAGTACGGCATCGTCAGCGCCTCGGCCTACCGGCCCGACCTGGAACTGGTGTCGGACATCGTGGAAAAGCCGGCGCCGGAACTGGCGCCGTCGACGCTGGCGGTGGTCGGCCGCTACGTCTTGTCGAACAAGATCTTCGACTACCTGGAAAACCTCGGCGCCGGCACCGGCGGCGAGATCCAGTTGACCGACGGCATCGCCGCGCTGATGAAGGCCGAGCGCGTGCTGGCCTACCGTTACGCCGGACAGCGTTATGATTGCGGTTCCAAGCTGGGATATCTGAAGGCGATGACGGCGATGGGTTTGAAGCATGCGGAAACCGCCGATGCCTTTTGCGATTTCATTGAAAAAATCCAGTGCGAGCGGAGGGAAAAATGACCGTCAGGGAAATTCTGAAAATGGGCGACCCGCGCCTGCTGCGGGTGGCCGAACCGGTGGGCGGCTTTAACACGCCCGAGTTGCACGCCTTGATCGCCGATATGTTCGACACCATGCACGCCGCCAACGGCGCCGGCCTGGCGGCGCCGCAGATCGGCATCAACCTGCAACTGGTGATCTTCGGCTTCAAGCAGAATCCGCGTTATCCGGACGCGCCGCAAGTGCCGGAAACGGTCTTGATCAACCCGCTGCTGAGGCCACTCTCGGACGAGAAGGAAGACGCGTTCGAAGGCTGCCTGTCGGTGCCGGGGCTGCGCGGCAGCGTGCCGCGCTGGGTGCGCCTGCATTACGAAGGCTTCGACCAGTTCGGCAATGCGATCAGGCGCGACGTCGAGGATTTCCACGCCCGCGTGGTGCAGCATGAAGTCGACCACCTGCACGGCATCCTGTACCCGATGCGCATCACCGATTTCGCCAATTTCGGCTTTACCGAGGTGATGTTCCCCGACCTCGACCCGAACCACGACGACTGAGCCGGCGCCATGAACGAATCCGGAAGCGCGCCGCGGCGGCAGAGTAGGGAGCGAGACGGGCGGCCTAGCGTTTGCCCTTGCGCCCGTTCTCCAGATTGTCCAGCAGGCGCGTCAGTTCGTTCTGCATGTCCGGCGACAGGTTGGTGAACTGGCAGCCGACCTGGGTCTGGTCGCCCAGCAGGAAGGAGCGGAAGCTGCGCGACAGGCGCACTTCGAGGTCGGCCACGATGAAGGAGTTGGCGCCCAGTTCCAGCCGCACGCGCGACAGCTTGCGCCCGACGTACAGGCCCATCGCTTCGCGCCTGGGTGCGCGCATGCCGACCCCGCCCAGCGAAAAATCATACAACTGCAATTCGTAGGGACGGCCGTCGAGCACGAAGGCGGCGGTGTAGTAGACGCCCAGCGGCGTTTCCAGGCGCGCCGAACTGCGCCTCTCCAGCACCAGGCATTCTTTCGGGAAGTAAGTCGGGATCAGCGTCGGCTGGCCGGGCAGGCTGGTCCACTCATCGTTGATGCTGAATTGCAGCTTGGCGCTGCGCTGCCAGGCGACGAAGGTGGCCGGGCCGGGCGGCAGCACGCTGCCTTCGTTGAGTTCGATAACGAAATGCGGCCTTTCTTCGTCGACGGAATAGATGCGCGCCAGCACAGGTTCGGCGGCGCCGCCGGTGAAGATCGAGACGGCGTCGCCTTTTTCCGCCAGCATGGCCAGCGCTTCCCCGATGTCGTAGGGATCCGCCATGTGATGCGGCTTGGTTCCCGCTTGCATCGGCTCGGTCGCGTCGGATGGACGCGGCGGGCCTTTGCGAAACTGGTTATGGAGAGGAACTGGATCGGGATCGTTCACGACGGGATATCTCTTTAATAGTTACGGATTGCAATACCGCTAGTTTATTGCTTAAACCTTGTCTTGGCTTGCAGAAAAGCAAGAATTGGTTTGCAACAGTGCGATTGTACAGACCGCAAAGCCGGCATGGAAGCAAGGCGGGCACCGCCAGCCCGAAAATTT
>DASYLQ010000271.1:0-4270 GCA_036009485.1 Janthinobacterium sp. | reverse complement strand
GATCAGGAAGTCGCCCTCGTCCAGGTCGACCGCGATGATGCCGGCCTTGCGCGGATTGCTGAAGTCCTTCAGCGGCGTCTTCTTCACGGTGCCCAGGCTGGTCGACATGAAGACGTAATGGTCTTCCGGGAAGACCCGGTTGTCGCCCGACAGCGGCAGCACCACGGTGATTTTTTCGTTGTCCTGCAGCGGGAACATGTTGACGATAGGCTTGCCGCGCGAATTGCGCGAACCCTGCGGCACTTCCCACACCTTCAGCCAGTACATGCGGCCGCGGTCGGAGAAGCACAAAATGTAGTCATGCGTGTTGGCGATGAAGAGCTGGTCGATCCAATCCTCTTCCTTGGTGGCCATGGCTTGCTTGCCGCGGCCGCCGCGCTTCTGCGCGCGGTATTCGGAAATCGGCTGCGACTTCATGTAGCCGGTGTGCGACAGCGTCACGACCATGTCTTGCGGCGTGATCAAGTCTTCCGTCTCCAGGTCGGTGGCGTTGTGCACGATCTGCGAGCGGCGCACGTCCTTGCCGCCGGCGCCGTATTCGTTCTTCGCCAGCGTCATCTCGTCGGTGATGATGGTGGTCACGCGGGCCGGCTTGGCCAGGATGTCCAGCAAGTCGGCGATGTGCTCCATCACTTCCTTGTACTCGTTGACGATCTTGTCCTGTTCCAGTCCGGTCAGGCGCTGCAGGCGCATCTGCAAAATCTCTTGCGCCTGGTCGTCGGACAGCTTGTACAAGCCGTCCGGCTGCATGCCGTAATGCTTGGGCAGGTGCTCGGGGCGGAAGGCGTCGACGCCGCCGGCGGTGCTGCCGTCGCCGGTACGGGCCAGCATCTCGCGCACGACGGAGGAATCCCATGGCCGCGCCATCAGCTCGACCTTGGCGATCGGCGGCGTCGGCGCCGCCTTGATGATGGCGATGAAATCGTCGATATTCGCCAGCGCCACCGCCAGGCCTTCCAGCACGTGGCCGCGCTCGCGCGCCTTGCGCAGCTCGAACACGGTGCGGCGCGTGACCACTTCGCGGCGGTGCGACAGGAAGCATTGCAGCATCTGCTTCAGGTTCAGCAGCTTCGGCTGGCCATCCACCAGCGCCACCATGTTCATGCCGAAGGTGTCCTGCAACTGGGTCTGCTTGTACAGATTGTTCAACACCACTTCCGGCACTTCGTTGCGCTTCAATTCGATCACCACGCGCATGCCCGATTTGTCGGACTCGTCGCGGATGTCGGAAATGCCGTCGAGCTTCTTGTCGCGGACGTTTTCGGCGATGCGCTCGAGCAGGGACTTTTTATTCACCTGGTAGGGCAGCTCGTCGACGATGATGGCGGTGCGCCCGCCTTCCTTGCCGTATTCCTCGAAGTGGGTCTTGGCGCGCATCACGACGCGGCCGCGGCCTGTGCGGTAACCGTCGCGCACGCCGGAGACGCCGTAGATAATGCCGGCGGTCGGAAAGTCCGGCGCCGGGATGATCTCGATCAGCTCGTCGATGCTGCAGTCAGGATTGCCCAGCACGTGCAGCGCGCCGTCGATGACTTCGGTAATGTTGTGCGGCGGGATATTCGTCGCCATGCCGACCGCGATGCCGGAGGCGCCGTTGATCAGCAGGTTGGGTATCTTGGTCGGCAAGACCGACGGCTCTTTTTCCTTGCCGTCGTAGTTGGGCACGAAGTCGACGGTGTCCTTGTCGATGTCGGCCAACAGCTCGCCGGCGATCTTGTCCAGGCGGCACTCGGTATAGCGCATTGCCGCGGCGGCGTCGCCGTCGACCGAACCGAAGTTGCCCTGGCCATCGACCAGCGTGTAGCGCAGGGAAAAGTCCTGCGCCATGCGCACCAGCGTGTCATAGATCGAAGCGTCGCCGTGGGGATGGTATTTACCCATCGTCTCGCCAACCACGCGGGCGCACTTGACGTAGGGCCGATTCCACACATTGTTCATTTCATGCATTGCGAACAAGACCCGGCGATGCACCGGTTTCAAGCCGTCGCGCACATCCGGCAAGGCGCGGCCGACGATCACGCTCATCGCGTAATCGAGATAGCTCTTGCGCATCTCTTCTTCGAGGGAAATTGGGATTGTTTCTTTTGCGAATTGATCCATTGGCGGGTCGACTGATCTTAGGCTGTGGTTAAACTTATCTGTTACGCAATGACGACTGCATATCCTTGGCTGCGCTGCACGGTGACGGCGCCGCGATGGGCCGCTTACCATAAATTTACAGTCAAGCGTACGATTTTAGCATGCGGACCAAACTCTCAGCGCAATTCCGGCAAGCACTATTAAAACGAGGTTGCGCACCGTTTTCGTGCGATCATGCCAACTTGCAGTGCATAGTGCGATGAGAAAGCAAGCAGCCATGTATCGAAATGTTGCAGACGTGGCTAGAATGTTGCACTCGCGCTCAGTAGGTGTCATTCTCCGGTCGTAATCATGCGTTAATGTTGCATGAAAACAACGTGGCATATTTAAAGCCTGTAACTTGATTTAACCATGGTCGTACGCCGTTAGTGACTGTGGCAAAATGATCGAGGATTTAATTATCAGTTTCGCAAGCCGGGAGACAAGCTGACGCCACTGTATGTTAAATTCTCGCCACGCAATTCAGTCGCGCAGTGGAAGCTGCGGATATCACCCGAAAGGAAAAAAATAATGAAAAAATTTGCATCTCTTGTTCTCGCCGCCTCCGCAGTGCTGAGCAGTGTGGCTTCGGCCCAGACCCCGACCTCGCCGCCGTTCGCGCCGGTGAGCACCGAAATCAAGGCGGCAACCCCAAAAAGCGCCTACCTGCAAGACGCCCGCGGCGTGATCGTGCGCGATGCCTTCGGCCTGTGCTGGCGCACCGGCTACTGGACCCCGGCCGATGCCGTTCCAGGTTGCGATGTTCCACTGTGCACCCCACCAGAAACCCTGAAAGACGGCAAATGCGTGGCGCCGCCGCCGCCGGTCGTCGTAGCGCCGCCTCCTCCGGCACCAGTACCGGCCCCTGTGCCTGTGCCAGTGCCGACCGCACAGAAAGTCAGCTTTGCAGCCGACGCCTTCTTCGATTTCGACAAGGCCGTTTTGAAGCCTGAAGGCAAGTCGGAATTGGACAATATGGCGTCCAAGCTCAGCAACCTCAACCTGGAAGTGGTGATCGCCGTCGGCCATACCGACTCGGTCGGCAAGGACGACTACAATCAGAAGCTGTCGATCCGCCGCGCCGAAGCCGTCAAGGCTTACCTGGTGTCGAAAGGCATCGAAGCGAACCGCGTCTACACCGAAGGCAAAGGCAAAAAACAACCAGTTGCAGACAACAAGACTGCAGCCGGCCGCGCCAAAAACCGCCGCGTGGAAATCGAAGTCGTCGGCACGAGCAAGCAATAATAGCAATAATAGCAATAATAATACCGGTGGCCGCGTTTGCTTAGGCAAACACTGGCCATCACCTGGAACCCCGCCCCGGCGGGGTTTTTTTATATGCGCGTCTGTGGAATCGACCAAATTCCCGTTATCATTCGAAATATGAACGCCGATCCCTTAGAACTGCAAAAATTTAGTGACCTGGCCCACCGCTGGTGGGACCCGACTTCCGAATTCCGCCCCTTGCATGAAATCAATCCCTTGCGGCTGGAGTGGATCAACGCGCGCGCCCCGCTGGCTGGCAAGAAAGTCATCGACATCGGTTGCGGCGGCGGCATCCTGACCGAAGCGATGGCCCACAAAGGCGCCACGGTAACCGGCATCGACCTGTCGGAAAAAGCCCTCAAGGTCGCCGACCTGCACAGCCTGGAATCGGGCGCGCAGGTACGCTACAAATTGATCGCCGCCGAAGAAATGGCGGCGCAGGAGGCCGGCCAGTACGACGTCGTCACCTGCATGGAAATGCTGGAACACGTACCGGACCCGGGCGCCATCGTCAAGGCTTGCGCGACCCTGGTCAAGCCGGGCGGCCACGTCTTCTTTTCCACGCTGAACCGCAATCCGAAGGCCTATCTGTTCGCCGTCATCGGCGCCGAATACCTGCTGCGCCTGCTGCCCAAGGGCACGCACGATTACGACAAATTCATCACGCCGGCGGAACTGTCGCAATACGCCCGCAGCGCCCAGCTCGACGTGGACGGCTTCAAAGGCATGGGCTATAACCCGCTGACCAAGATTTACTCGCTGAACAGCGACACCAGCGTCAACTACCTGGTGGCGTGCAGCCGCCCGCTCTGACCGACAACCTGGAAGGCGGCCGCGGCCCTCTTCCGCTTCCTCTCCCATCCGACATGAGCACTGCTACCCGACC
>DASYLQ010000270.1:0-3206 GCA_036009485.1 Janthinobacterium sp. | reverse complement strand
GGGCCGCGCCGTGGAAACGGTGCGCCTGGTGTCGACGCCGACGCTGGCGATCAGCGTACTGCCGCAGGCGATGACGGCCTGGCGCCGCGACTTCGCCCAGACGCGCTGCGAGCTGGCGACCTATCACACGAGCGAGATCGTCAATACCCTGCGCCTGGGCGAGGCCGACCTGGCGCTGTCGCTGCAAGACCCGCGCCATCCCGGCATCGTCGCCGAGCCGATCGCCCAGGGCGTGATGACGGTGCTCGCGCCGGCCGGCCATTGGCGCGAGGCCGATTGCGGTTCGCCGCTGACGGCGCAGGGCTTGAGCGGCGAATTGATCGGCCACGCCGACAACGATCCGCTGGGGGAAATGGTGGTGGCCGCCTGCGAGGCGCAAGGCGTGCATCCGGTCTTCCACACGGTGGTGCAGACTTACCAGATCGCCCGTTCGCTGGTGGAAGCCGGCGCCGGCATGGCGGTGGTCGATCCATTCACGGCGGCCTCGGCCACGCCGGGACAGGTGCAGCGGCGGCCGCTGGCGCCCTCCATTACGGTGCAACTCTTTTTATTGACGGCGGGGCACTCGCCTTTGTCGCATGGTGCGCGCAAACTGGCCGACAGCATCGCTGCGGCGGCGCGGGCGCGCCTGGAATCCAGTCTATAAAGTTATAAAGGTTTTTGAATGCAGTCAGCCAGCCACACCCCTGCCATCGGCATCGACACGGTGCCGGGGCATCCCGACTTCCGCCATCTGAACAGCATAGCGGGCATCCGCATTCAATTGCGTTACGCCACGCCGGATAATTTCGTCGGCCGCGATCTGTATTCCCCGCTCGACTGCGCCTGGTTGCACCGCGACGCCGCCGCCGCGCTGGAACGGGCGGTGGCCTGGCTGGCGCAGCAGCGGCCCGGACACGCGCTGCTGGTGCTGGACGCCTTGCGGCCGCAAAGCGTGCAGCAGCAATTGTGGGATGCCTTGCAGGGCACGGATTTGCTCGGCTATATCGCCGAGCCGCAGCGCGGATCGATCCACTCCTTCGGCATGGCGGTGGATGTCAGCATCGTCGACCAGCAGGGGCGCGAACTGGACATGGGGACGGGTTTCGACGACCTCAGCGAGCGCTCGCATCCGGCGCTGGAAGCGCCATTGCTGGAACGGGGCCAGATTACACGGGAACAGATCGCCAATCGCCAACTGCTGCGCGGCGCCATGTTCCAGGCCGGCTGGGTCGGCATCAACAGCGAATGGTGGCATTTCGATTGCGGCGACAGGATTGCGGTAAGACGGGATTACGCCCGGGTGCTGTAAGGCGGCGCAGCATGCGCCGTCTCGCAGATTGACTTGAGCTTACTGGGCTGGAGTCTGGCCCTGGTTCGCCACCCAGTCGATCAAGGCATCCGTCACCGCCTTTCCCGCGCCGTGGCCGGCATGTTCGTTATTGACTATCGCCACGATGATGCATTGCTGGCCATTCGCGTCCGGCACATAGCCGGCGATGGCCACGACGCCGTTCAAGGTGCCGGTCTTGATGCGCGCCCGCGCTGCGGCCGGGCTGGCCGCCAGGCGGCGGCGCATGGTGCCGTCGACCGCGGCGATCGGCAGGCTGGTCACGAATTCCGGCGCCCAGTTGCTCTGGCTGGCCGCCTGCAGGATGGCCGCCATCTGCAGCGGACGGATGCGTTCTGTGCGCGACAGCCCGGAACCGTTTTCCAGCACCAGCCCCTGGTCGTCGATATGGTGGCGCTGGAACCATGTGCGTATCACTTGCTCGGTGTGCTGGGCCGTATTTTCCGGCACGCTGAATAAAATCGGGTGGCTGCCCAGCACGGGATCCGTTTCCAGGCTGCCCAGGCTCAGGTAAAGCAGGCGCGCCAGCATATTGTCGGAAGACTTGTTCATATCGCGCAGCACTTCCGGCAAGACGCGCGAGACATGCTGCGCCAGCAGGCGGGTAGTCAGCGCGCTGCCGGCCATACCGCTGGTGGGCGGCGCTTCCCTGACCTGGCCGGTGAAAGTGCCGCCGAGCCGGCGCCAGGTGGCGCGGAACAGGCGGTCGGCATAATCGGCCCGGTCGAGCACATTGATGCTGGTCGCGGCGATGCAGTTTCTCGGGAAAGTACCGTGCAAGAGCACTTTCAGCTTGCCTCCCGCGCCGTGTACCGCTTCAGGCAATTTCCAGCCGTCTTCCCATTTCGGGCAGGGGGCGTCGACCAGCGTCATGTCCGAGGCGATCGTCACGTTTTCCAGCGCCGGCGTCATGACCAGTTTTACTCGTTTCCCGGTCGAGTTCAGGTCGATGTGCAGCAGGTTGCTGTTCAGCAGCAGCGCATCCGGGATCACATTGTAATAAAACTCGGGACTTTCATCGAAGGGCGCCACGCCCAGGTCGGCGCGGGCCGGCTGGAACAGCTGGCGGTCGACGATCAAGTCGCCCTTGATCTTTTTGATGCCCTGGTTGCGCAGGGTTTGCAGCATGTGATACAGCGCATCTTCGTTGAAATCGGCGTCGGCGCCGCCGCGCAAGACCAGGTCGCCCATCAGCGTGCCGCCGATCAAGTCTGCGCTGGTGCGCAATTCGGTGCGGCCACGAAATACCGGGCCCAGCTGGTCCAGTCCGACCATCGTCGTCACCAGCTTCATCGTCGATGCCGGCTGCATGCTTTGCCCGGCCCCATGCGACAGCAGCAGCTGATTGCCGCGCAAGACGATGGCGCCGATGGCGTCGTCGGGAATGCCGGCCGCCTGCATCAGCGTCATCACGGTCGCCGGCAAATCGGCTTGAGCCGCCGCAGTGGCGACATCGGCCGGGCCGGCCAGGGCGCCGGCGCTGCAAACGAATAGGGCGCTGAGCAAAACACGTCGAAACATACACTATCCTCAATGAAAAAAGACGTAGGCGACACAGATGGCGGCGATCACGCCGGCCAGGTCGGCGATCAGGCCGGCGGTGATGGCGTAGCGGGTTTTTTTGATGCCGACCGAGCCGAAATACAGCGCGACGATATAGAAAGTGGTGTCGGCCGAACCCTGGAAGATGCAGGTCAGGCGGCCGACGAAGGAATCGACGCCATAGGTTTTCATGGCGTCGATCATCAGCGCCTTCGAGCCGCTGCTGCTGAGCGGTTTCATCAGCGCGGTCGGCAGGGCCGGCGTGAAATCGGTGTTGATGCCCAGGTGGGCGAACAGCCAGTTCATGCCGGAAAGGATGAAGCTGAAGACGCCG
>DASYLQ010000269.1:0-9474 GCA_036009485.1 Janthinobacterium sp. | reverse complement strand
GCGCCGATCCGGTCGCAGCCGCCTACGCCCAGCAGCAGGCACTGCAGGCGCAGCAAACCCAGCTCTCACCACAAGGTTGGTTCGGCAACCTGATCGGCCAGGCAGGCCAGCCGTTGGGAGGCGCCATCGGTGGCCTGTTCGGGCAATCGGGCCTCGGCAGCGCCATCGGCGGCGTTGCCGGCCAACTGGGCCGCATGCTGCCGTTCAGCGCCGACCCTTCGGCGTACGCGCAGCAGGGACAGCAAGCGCAACAGCAGTTACAGCAGCTACAGCAGCTGCAACAGCTGCAACAGTTGCAGCAACAGCAGCAGATCCAGCAACAGCTGCAGCAACAGCAGCAGCAACAGCAACAGCAGGCACAGTACGCGCAATTGGCCCAGCAGCAGTTGGCGCAGCAAGGGCAGCCCGGGCAGCAAGCCCAGCAAGGCCAGATAGCGCCGCAGGGATGGTTCGGCAACCTGCTCGGCCAAGTGGGCCAGCCGCTTGGAGGTGCGATTGGCGGCATGCTGGGTAACTCGGGGCTGGGCAGCACCATCGGCGCCGCCGCCGGCCAGCTTGGCCGCATGCTGCCGTTCGCCAGCGACCCGCTGGCCGCAGCCTACGCTCAACAGGGCGGCCAGTTCGGCCAGCAGGGTGGCCAGTTCGGCCAGCAAGGGCAGTTCGGCCAACAAGGGCAGTTCGGCCAGCAAGGGCAGTTCGGCCAACAGGGCCAGTTCGGTCAGCCGTTGAATGCCTATCCGGCGGGCTTCCAGGCCGGCCAAGGCGGCCAGAGCGCCATGTTCGGCGGCCAGCAGACCCTGCACTGACGTAGCCAAAGGGCTTGCAAGCATTCTCCGGCCCTGACCGGGGCCGGAGAATCATTGCCTGAAAGGAGGTCGCATGCCGTTGCAGCAAACCGGACCGGGCAAGGGCCGCTACCTGATTCGCGCCGTCGGCGATGCCGTTCCGCTTGCCGATTTTCTCAGCAGTATCAGCGCCGATCCAGCCATCGCGATCGTCGACGCGATCGGTCCGGCCGGGCGTCCGCACACGGTGGTCGCCGAGATGAGCCATGACCGCGCGCGCGCGCTCGAACAACATTTTAATCAATCGAAACAATTCATGATCGAACCGGACCGTCCGCTGTCGCTGTTCAAAAGCGCAGGATGGCCGGACGGTCGGAAAGGAATGCAAATGCCTAAGAATCCCACGGGCGGACCGCCCAGTCCTCCAGAACCTGCCCCAACGGCGGGAGAGCACGGCGAGCGCCGCCGCACCGCGCGCGCCCCCGGCACCTCGCGCGGCGCCGGGCAACTCGGTGCGGATAGCGCCTCGGGCGAGCCGGGCGCCGGGCCCACCGGGTCCGCGTCCGGCTCGACCCAGGGCCGTCAGGTCGCTGAGCGCAAGAAGCGATTCCTGGTGGCGCCCCGCCAGCCGCACGAGTCCCTGCAGACGCTCGGCCTCCAGCCGCTGCAGCTGGAGGCCGTCGAACAGGCGCTGCGCGCCAATGCCGACATCGAAATAGTCGACACGGTCGGCCCCAAAAACGCGGTCGGCGCCTTCGCCAGCGGCATGGGCGCCACCCAAGGCATCATTGTGGCGCGCATGACGGAACAGAAGGCCCAGCAGTTGCACCAGCAAGGGCAAGGCCGCCTGCTGGTCGAGCGCGACCAGCACCTGGCCATGCTCGAACCGGCATTCCGGGCGCCGACTATGGTGACCGGCATGCTCCCGGCCGCCGGCAGCGCCCTTGAAACGATGGTGCTGGTGCTGGCCCCGGACGGCGCTCCGGTGCCAGGCGCCGAGGTCTCGCTGTTCGGCAACCTGCTGCCGGCGAGCGGCGTCACCGACGACAACGGCCAGGCCATCCTGACGCTGTACGGCGAAACGCCCCATACGCTCAGCGGCCTGTACGTCAAACCCAAATCCGATTTCTGGAGCTTTTACCAGCGCGACCCCGACATCAGCACCAGCGAGATCAATGTCGTGGGCCTGCGCCCTTTGTCGGACTGGGCGCCGCTGGCCGGCTTTCCCCGTCAAAAGGTATACGGATGGGGACAAAAGGCCATGCGCCTCGACCAACTGCCGGGCAACTACCGCGGCCAGGGCATCAAGATCGCGGTGATCGACTCGGGCGCGGCGACCACCCACCAGAACCTGAACCGGGTCGGCGCCGGCTTCGACATCATCCACAAGCATACCTCGCCCGAGACGTGGAACGAGGATACGCTCGGCCACGGCTCCCATTGCACGGCCGTGATCGCCGGCGCCGATATCGCTTCCGGGCTGCGCGGTTTCGCGCCCGATGCCGAGGTCCACGCCTGCAAGCTGTTTCCCGGAGGGCAGATCAGCCAGCTGATCGACGCGCTCGAATACTGCATCGAGAAAAAAATCGACGTCGTCAACCTGAGCCTGGGCGGGGCCGAGCCGTCGGAGGCGCTGGAACAGCAACTCTTGCGCGCCAAGCGGGCCGGCATCGCCTGTATTGTGGCGGCGGGCAATTCGGGCGGTCCAGTGCAGTATCCGGCCTCTTCCCCGCACGTGCTGGCGGTCGCCGCGATCGGCAAGCTCGGCGAGTTCCCGCCCGACAGCTACCACGCCGAAACGCTGACGCAAGCGGTGGACGCCAATGGCTACTATCCGGCCAGCTTCAGTTGCCATGGGCCCGAGATCGGCGTCTGCGCGCCAGGGGTGGCGATCGCCTCGGCCGTGCCGCCGAATAACTTTGCCGCCTGGGACGGCACCTCGATGGCCGCGCCCCACGTCACCGGCCTGGCGGCGCTGGCGCTGGCGCACCATCCCGACTTCCACTCCGTGTTCAAGGCGCGCGGCGCCGAGCGGGTCGAGCACCTGTTCCAGGTAATCAAGATGAGCGCGCGCCGCGTCAGCCTGGGCGACCAGGGCCGCACCGGCTTCGGCATGCCCGACGTGCTGGTGGCGGTGGGACTGCAGGCGCCGCTCGGACGCCCGGTGGCGCAACAGCCGGCCGGACAATCCGCGCTCGGCTCGCTGATGGGCAATACCGCGCTTGCACAAGCGTCTTTCGGCGGGCGCGGCGGCGGCTTCGAACCGTTCGCCACCGGGACGCCAGACCAGGGCTGGGCGGCCTACGCGGCCTACCTGCAGGGCGCGCCGTTCCGGCAGCAACTCGGGATCGTGCAAGGAATGCCGTTTGGAATCGGCACACCGGCCTACGGCCACACGATCTGGTAGGCGCCACCCAGGCACCCACGGTACCGGCCACGACAGCCATCGTGGGCGGTACCGTGGCGTGCCCGGCATGATATCAAAAGCAAAAAATTCAATGACGAAATCGGCATGATATCCGAGGGCGGCCACTGTGTCCCTGCCCCGCCGGCGTTTCTGTGTCCTGCCGGATGCGGGACATCCTGCTAACATCCGCATATTTCATCATTCGATAGAGGCAAACCCATGCAAGTCGAACTGGATAGCGAACGCGCCGGCTTCCTGGAACGCGACATCGTCCGCCACAAGGGCGGCGTCGTCACGCCTGGCCACGACCTGGTGGCCGAGGAATTTCCCATCGCCCTGGTCTACAACGGCATCGCCCACGCGGTGATGATGGCGACCCCGCGCGATCTGGAAGAATTCGCCGTCGGCTTCACCCTCACCGAAGGCATCGTCGCCGATGCCTCCGACATCTTCGACCTGGAAGTGTTCATGTACGCCGACAGTGCCGAGGTGCAGTTGCGGATCGCCGAGCCGGACCTGCTGAAGCTGAAGGACAAGCGCCGCGCGCTGGCCGGCCGCACCGGCTGCGGCGTCTGCGGCATCGAGAGCATCGAGCTGCTCGACCTGAAGCCGGAAAAAGTCACGCCGCCCTTGTCGGCGGCGATCAACGGCGCCGCCATCGAGCGCGCCGCCAGCGAACTGGTACAGCACCAGGGGCTGATGCAAAAGACCGGCGGCGTGCACGCGGCGGCCTGGTGCAGCGCCGACGGCGCCGTGCTGAAAGTGTTCGAGGACGTCGGCCGCCACAATGGCCTGGACAAATTGATCGGCCACCTGGCCCTGCGCAAGACCGCCATGCGCGAGGGTTTCGTGTTCCTGTCCAGCCGCGCCAGTTATGAACTGGTGCGCAAGGCGGCGCGCATGGACATCCCGATGGTGGCAACCATTTCCGCCCCGACCACCCTGGCCATCAGCATCGCCCGCGAAGCCGGCATGAAACTGGCCAGTTTCTGCCGGCGCGACGGCTTTGTCGAATACACTTCCGCCTGAACCGTGCCACGTTCAACAATATGCATTCAACAAAAAGGAGACAAGATGAAAAATAAAAATACCGTTCCATCCACGCCGATCTCGCTGGCTTGCGCCGTCCTGACGGTCAGCGACACCCGCACCACGGAAGACGACAGTTCGGGCGACCTGCTGAGCGACCTGCTGACCGAAGCCGGACACCGCTGCGTGCGCCGGGATATCGTGCGCGACGATGTTTACCAGATCCGCCGCGTGCTGAGCGACTGGATCGCCGACGACGAAGTGCAGATCGTGCTGAGCAATGGCGCCACCGGTTTTTCGCATGCCGATTCGATGCCGGAAGCGGCGCAGGCGCTGTTCGACAAGGAGATCGTCGGCTTCGGCGAATTGTTCCGGCGCTTTTCGTTTACCGAGGTGGGCGCGTCCACGGTGCAGTCGCGCGCCTTGGCCGGTTACGCCAACAATACGCTGATCTTTTGTTTGCCGGGGTCGGGCAATGCCTGCCATACGGCGTGGCAGCATATCTTGCGCGAGCAACTGGACAGTACGACCAAGCCGTGTAATTTTGCGACGCAGTTTTTGCGGTGACTGCTCCACACTTGCTCGCGAATGCGCGCCGCGCCACCCGGGCTGGTGGCGCGGCGCGGCGACTCAGGCGGCGCTGAGACTGCGGTCATCGATCGCCTGCAGCGCCTGCCTGGCGTTCGGCTCGACGGCCGAGCGCACCAGCAGCACCGGCACCGATTTCGAGGTCGGCGTACCGGCGATGTCGGCCACGCTGCTCAGCGGGATCAGCGGATTGGTCTCCGGATAATACGCGCCGATGCAGCCGCGTGGGATGTCGTAGGCGACCAGCTTGAAGCGGTCGGCGCGGCGGTCGATGCCGTCTTCCCAGATGCCGATCATGTCGACCCATTCGCCGTCGACGAAGCCGAGCATGTCGATGTCATCCTGGCTGATGAAGACGACGCGGCGCTGGCCGAACACGCCGCGGTAGCGGTCGTCCATCGCGTAGATGGTGGTGTTGTACTGGTCATGCGAACGGGTCGTCATCAGCACCATCATCTGTTCGCCGTGCTTGGCGCGGGCGCGCGCGATCGGCGTGTTTTCCTCGACCGAGTGCGCAATGAAGGTGGCCTTGCCGCTGGGGGTGTTCCAGACCCGGTCGCGCGAGGCGACGCGCAGGTGGAAACCGCCCGGCACGGCGACGCGCTTATTGAAGTCGAAGAAGCCGTCGAAGACTTTTTCGATGGCGTCGCGGATCTTCGCATAGTCGCCGGCGTAGTCCAGCCAGTCGATGCCGTGGACCTTGCCCAGGGTGGCGTGGGCCATGCCGGCGACGATCGCGGTTTCCGACATCAGGTTCGGCGAGGCCGGCTTGTTCATGCCGAAGGAGATGTGCACCATCGACATCGAATCCTCGACGGTAACGCCCTGCGCCACGCCGTTCTGCATGTCGATCTCGGTGCGGCCCAGGGTCGGCAGGATCAGCGCGTCGCGGCCGATCACCAGGTGGCTGCGATTGAGCTTGGTCGAGATGTTCACGGTCAGGTCGCACGAGCGCAGCGCCTCGAAAGTGCGCGGCGTGTCCGGCGTGGCCATGACAAAATTCCCGCCCAGGCCGACGAAGACCTTGACTTGGCCGGCCAGCATGGCTTCGATGGTGTTGACCACGTCCAGGCCATGGTGGCGCGGCTGCTCGAAGCCGAAGACGGCCTGCATGCGGTCGAGGAATGCGTCGGTCGGACGCTCTTCGATGCCCATGGTGCGGTCGCCCTGCACGTTGGAGTGGCCGCGCACCGGGCACAGGCCGGCGCCGAGACGGCCGATATTCCCGCGCATCATCATCAGGTTCGACAGCATCTGGATCGTCGCCACCGAGTTCTTGTGCTGGGTCAGGCCCATGCCCCAGGTGGCGATGACGGCCTTGCCGTTGACGTAGACCTGGGCCAGCTTTTCAATTTCCTCGCGCGGCACGCCCGATTCGGCGACCAGCAAGTCCCAGCTTTCCTGGCGCAGATCGGCCGCGAAAGCCAGGAAGCCGCTGCTGTGCTCGGCCAGGAATTCGACGTCGAGGATGCGCTCTTCGCCGCGCTCCAGGGCGGCGTCGTCGAGCTCCAGCGTGCGCTTGGCCACCGCCTTGATCAGGGCGAAATCGCCGCCCAGTTTCGGGCGGATGAACAAGGAGCTGATCTTGGTGCTCGACATGGTGATCATTTCGATCGGATGCTGCGGACTGGCGAAACGCTCCAGGCCGCGTTCCTTGAGCGGATTGATGGAGACGATGGTGGCGCCGCGGCGCGCGACTTCGCGCAACTCGCCCAGCATGCGCGGATGGTTGGTGGCCGGGTTCTGGCCGAAGACCAGCACCGTGTCGCAATGCTCGAAATCCTTCAGCAGCACGGTGCCCTTGCCGACGCCGACCGTGGCGGGCAAGCCGCGGCTGGTCGCCTCATGGCACATATTCGAGCAATCCGGGAAGTTGTTGGTGCCGTAGGCGCGCACGAACAGCTGGAACAGGAAGGCCGCTTCGTTGCTGGCGCGGCCGGAGGTATAAAACGCCGCCTGGTCGGGATGGCCCAGCGCCTTCAGGTGGCGCGCCGTCAGCTGGTAGGCTTCGTCCCACGACACCGGCACGTATTTGTCGCTGGCCGCGTCGTAGCGCATCGGGTCGGTCAGGCGGCCGTGCTGCTCCAGTTCATAGTCCGACTGTTCCAGCAGCTCGGTGACGGTGTGGCCGCCGAAGAATTCCGGGCGCACGCGCTTGCTGGTCGATTCGGCGGCGACGGCCTTGACGCCGTTTTCGCAAAACTCGAAGGTGGAACCGTGTTCGCGGTCGGGCCAGGCGCAGCCGGGGCAGTCGAAGCCGTCCGGCTGGTTTTGCTCGAACAGGCTGCGCAGATTACCTGCGGCGACTTTTTCCTTGAACAGGTTGACGGCCACGTATTTCAGCGCGCCCCAACCGCCCGCGGGGTGATGGTAGGCTTCGATGCGGCCTTCGGATTTTTGCTTCGCCATGCTGACTGCTCCTTCATAGATCGGATTTCGATGGATGCATCGTATGCCCTCGGCGGCTGGAGCGAAACGCACAATCGGGCAAGAAATCGAAGAGTACAGAACAGCACAAAGTTGACGCCGCGGCAGCGCCGAACCTAGTATCATGCAATACAGTTCAGCCGTTCATGGTCAAGGCAACATCGACGACGGCAGCACAACCGATAGCAAAGGAATAAGGCTTGAATCTTTATGAAAAACTGGCGGGAGAAATTCGCGGGCAGATAGAGCGCGGCGTGTTTTTGCCGGGCGAACGCATCCCTTCAGTGCGCCACACCAGCCAGCACCACAAGCTGAGCATCACGACGGTGATCCGCGCCTACGTTTTTCTGGAGAGCCAGGGCGTCATCGAAAGCCGGCCGCAATCGGGCTATTTCGTGCGCCCGCGCGCGGCCCAGGCCAGCACCCGCGAACTCGAAGCGGCCGCCGGAACCACGACGGATAAAACCACGCCGGAAGCGCTCGACGTCAGCCGCCTGGTGCTGTCGACGCTGCGCACGATCCAGTCCAGCGATGCGGTGCCCCTGGGTTCGCCGTATCCGGATCCCTCGCCTTTTCCCGAGCACCGCATCACCCAGTACGCGAACGTGCGCGCGCGGCGCCTGGGCGCCGGCAACAGCGCCGCCGACGACCTGCCGCCGGGGAACAAGGAATTGATCCGTCAGATCGCCCGCCGCTACCTGGGCAAGGGCTTGCCGGTCGACGCCGGGGAAATCATCATCACCGCCGGCGCCACCGAGGCGATCAACCTGTGCCTGCAGGCCGTCGCCAAACCGGGCGACCTGATCGCCGTCGAGACGCCGACCTTCTACGCCATGCTGCATGCGGTCGAGCGCATGGGCATGCGCGCGGTCGAGGTGAAGACCGATGCGCGCACCGGCATCGACCTCGATGCGCTGGCCGCGGTGCTGCGGGAGCAACCCATCGCCGCCTGCATGCTGATGCCGAATTTCCAGAACCCGCTGGGTTTCCAGATGCCGGACGAGAACAAGCGGCGCCTGGTGGAACTGCTGTCGGAGCGCGATATTCCGGTCATCGAAAACGACGTCTACAGCGAACTGTATTTCGGCGATTCCTGTCCCAGCTCGCTGAAAAGCTACGATAAAAAAGGCTTGGTGCTGCACTGCTGCTCGTTCTCGAAGACCCTGACGGCGGCGCACCGCATCGGCTGGGCCATGCCGGGGCGCTACCGCGACCAGGTGGAAAAACTGAAGTTCCTGAACTCGCCGATCACGCCGTCGATCCCGCAGATCGCCATCGCCGAATACCTGAAATACGACGGCTACGACCATCACCTGCGCAAGACCCGCAAGGCGTATGCGCAGCAGGCCAGCATCATGGCGGCGGCGGTGCGGCGTTTTTTCCCGGCCGGCACGCGCGTGTCGGAACCGGCCGGCGGCTATGTGCTGTGGCTCGAACTGCCGCCGCAAATCGACGCCATGCAGCTGTATGACTGCGCGCTGCAGCAGAAAATCACCATCGGTCCGGGGCATATGTTTTCCACCACGGACCGCTATAAACATTTCATCCGCCTCAACTACAGCTATGGCTGGAGCACCGGGCTGGAAGAAGCCGTGCGCACGCTGGGCAAACTGGCGACGGCGGCGCTGCAGGCGCAGGACGGATCACTGAAGCGCGAGGTGGATGAACAGGATTTGTAGCACCGTCGTCAACACCGTAAAAAAAGGAGACTGGCATGAACACCGAAAGGAACCCGTCCGCAGAGGCGGAACAAGGCATAGACCCGGCGCTGATCGGGCTATTGGGCATGTTATGGGAAGCGCAGTCCGAGACCCCGGACAAGCCCTGGTCGCTGGCGAAGATCAGCAAGCGCTCCAGCCTGTCGATGAGCGCCCTGCTGCGCCACATGAACCGGCTCGGCGACGCCGGACTGGCGCAGGTGACGCACCGCGAGGAAGGCAATCCCTACGCCGTGCTGACCGACGCGGGGCGGGAGTTGTGCGCCGCGGTTTTCCCGGTATAGTGCGCGGAAAACAAGAAAGCCGCACAAGGCGGCTTTCTCAACTGGCGTCCCCAAGGGGATTCGAACCCCTGTACTCACCGTGAAAGGGTGATGTCCTAGGCCTCTAGACGATGGGGACCTGGAACTCCGCGTTCAAAGACCAGACACGCGTGATCTCGAGTGGTGGAGGTAAGCGGGATCGAACCGCTGACCTCTTGCATGCCATGCAAGCGCTCTCCCAGCTGAGCTATACCCCC
>DASYLQ010000268.1:0-3683 GCA_036009485.1 Janthinobacterium sp. | reverse complement strand
AGGATTTTGCTATGTACCATTACGATCAATACGACCATCTCATCGTCAGGGAGCGCATCGCCCAGTACCGCGACCAGGTGCGCCGCCGCCTCGCCGACGAATTGACGGAAGAAGAATTCCTGCCGCTGCGCCTGCAAAACGGCTTGTACCTGCAGCGCCACGCCTACATGCTGCGCATCGCCGTGCCGTACGGCTTGCTGTCGTCGAAACAGATGCGCATGTTCGCCCATATCGCCCGCAAATACGACCGTGGCTATGGCCACTTCACGACGCGCCAGAATATCCAGTTCAACTGGGTCGACCTGGAACAGACGCCGGATATCCTGAGCGACCTGGCCTCGGTGGAAATGCATGCGATCCAGACTTCCGGCAATTGCATCCGCAACATCACCGCCGACGAATTCGCCGGCGTCGCCGCCGACGAGCTTATCGACCCGCGCCCCTATGCCGAAGTATTGCGCCAGTGGAGCACTTTCCACCCCGAATTCATCGCACTGCCGCGCAAGTTCAAGGTGGCGATGAATGGCGCCCTGGAAGACCGCGCCGCCATCGCCGTGCACGACATCGGCCTGACCGCGGTGCACAACGAGGCCGGCGAGATCGGTTTCAAGGTCATGGCCGGCGGCGGCATGGGCCGCACGCCGATCCTCGGCAGCGTGCTGCGCGACTTCTTGCCGCGCCAGCACTTGCTGACCTATGTCGAAGCCATCATGCGCGTCTACAACCAGTACGGCCGGCGCGACAATAAATACAAGGCGCGCATCAAGATCTTGCTGAAAGCCATAGGCGTGGAAGAATTCACGCGCCAGGTCGAGGCCGAATGGGTGGACTTGAAAGATGGCCCGGAAACGCTGACCGTCGAAGAAATGGACCGCGTCGCCGCCTATTTCGAACCGCCGGCCTACGCAACCTTGCCGAATATCGATCCAGCCGCCGAGCATGCGGAAAACAAGCCTTTCGCCAACTGGCTGAAGCGCAACGTCAAACCGCACAAGGTGCCCGGTTACGCTGCGGTCCTGCTATCGCTGAAGAAACCCGGCGTGCCGCCCGGCGACGCCACCGCCGAGCAGATGGATTTCATCGCCGACCTGTCGGACCGCTACAGCTTTGGCGAATTGCGCGTGACCCACGAGCAAAACCTGGTGCTGGCCGACGTCAAGCAGTCGCAGCTGTTCAAGCTATGGAACGAAGCCAAGCCGCAAAACCTGGCGACGCCGAATATCGGCTTGCTGACGGACATCATCTGCTGCCCGGGCGGCGATTTCTGCTCGCTGGCCAACGCCAAGTCGCTGCCGATCGCCGCCGCCATCACCGAGCGTTTTGAAAACCTGGATTTCCAGCACGACATCGGCGATATCGAATTGAATATTTCCGGCTGCATCAATGCCTGCGGCCACCATCACGTCGGCAGCATCGGCGTGCTCGGCGTCGACAAGGATGGCAGCGAATGGTATCAAGTGTCGATCGGCGGTGCCCAGGGCAACCATCCCGCCATCGGCAAGATCATCGGGCCGTCGTTTTCGGCGCAGCAAATGCCGGAAGTGATAGACCGCCTGCTGCAGGTGTACGTGCGCGAGCGCGTCGAAGAAGAACGCTTTGTCGATACCGCCCAGCGCCTGGGCATCGGACCGTTCAAGGACTTTGTATATGCAACGCCGATCAAGGTCGGCCATTTGGTTGGGGAAGACGAATATGCTTGAATCGCGCGACGAAATTATCAAGAACCAGGCCGTGGTCGCGGACGACTGGGCCCTGCTGCGCCTGGATGAAGGCGAGAGCGCCGACAGCGTGGCCGTACCGGCAGGCAAGGTCATCGTGCCGCTGGCCGTGTGGCTGGCCCAGCGCCCGGCCCTGGAAAGCCGCTTGCCCGAACTCGGCGTCTGGCTGGCCAGCGACGAGCGCCCGGAAACCCTGGCCGGCGACGTCGAAAAATTCACCGTCATCGCCGTCAACTTCCCCAAGTTTACCGACGGCCGCGGTTATTCGATCGCCTACAATCTGCGCGTCCGCCTTGGCTACAGGGGCGAGTTGCGGGCCATCGGCGACGTCTTGCGCGACCAGTTGTTTTCGATGCACCGGGTCGGCTTCGACGCCTACGCCACGCGACCGGACCGCAGCATCCACGATGCGCTGAAAGGCTTGTCGGTGTTTTCGGAAACCTACCAGGCGTCCTGGGATGAAAAAACCCCGCTGTTCCGCCGCCAGCACCGCGAAGTACAAAAAACCGAGACCGACATCGGTTTCGGCATTTAAGAAGGTTGCAAGAATCATGAACGACATGAGCGCGCTGGTCAGCTCCACCCGCCAAACTCTGGAACGCGTCGCCCGCGATTTTTCGCCGGCCGTGTTCGCCTCCAGCCTGGCGGCCGAAGACATGGTGCTGACCGATATGATCTTGAAAGCCCAGCTGCCGATCAGCATCTTTTCGCTGGATACCGGCCGCCTGCATGCGGAAACGCTGGCCGTGCTGGACAAGGTCAGGGAAAACTACGGCAGCGAGATCAGCCTGTACCGGCCGCAGCCGGAAGCGGTCGAGGCCTACGTCGCGGCAAACGGCTTGAACGCCTTTTACAACAGCGTAGCGATGCGGCGCGAATGCTGCCGCATCCGCAAGGTCGAGCCGCTGGGCCGCGCGCTGGCCGGCAACAAGGCCTGGGTCACCGGACAGCGCCGCGCCCAGTCGGCCACCCGCGCCGAACTGCATGTCGAAGAAGACGACGCCGTCCACGGCATGAGCAAGTTCAATCCGCTGGCCGACTGGTCCGAGCAAGACGTCTGGAACTATATCCGCGACAACCACGTCCCCTACAACGCCTTGCACGACCAGGGTTATCCATCGATCGGTTGCCAGCCCTGCACCCGCGCCGTCGAACCGGGCGAGGATATCCGCGCCGGCCGCTGGTGGTGGGAAAACCCGGATTCGAAGGAATGCGGCTTGCATATGGTGGACGGCAAACTCATACGCATCAAGTCGGTCGCCGCCTGAGCGCGCGTCCAACACAGGAAATAGAAAAACATGAATACATTATTGAACCAGCGCCAGCTCGACAGCCTGGAATCCGAAGCGATCCACATCATGCGTGAAGTGGCGGCCGAATCGGCCAATCCCGCCCTGCTCTTTTCCGGCGGAAAAGATTCGGTGGTGCTGTTGCGCCTGGCGGAAAAGGCTTTCCGTCCCGGCAAATTCCCCTTCCCCCTGGTGCATATCGACACCGGCCACAACTTCGAGGAAGTGATCGCCTTCCGCGACCGCCGCGTCGCCGAACTGGGCGAGCGCCTGATCGTCGGCTCGGTCGAGGAATCGATCCGCAAGGGCACGGTGCGGCTGCGCCATCCCGCCACCGATTCGCGCAATGCCGCCCAGGCCGTGACGCTGCTGGAAACCATCGCCGAACATCAATTCGACGCCTGCATCGGCGGCGCCCGCCGCGACGAGGAAAAGGCCCGCGCCAAGGAGCGCATCTTTTCCTTCCGCGATGAATTCGGCCAGTGGGACCCGAAAGCCCAGCGCCCGGAATTGTGGGACTTGTATAACACCCGCGTGCATCCGGGCGAAAACATGCGCGTCTTCCCGATCTCGAACTGGACCGAGCTCGACATCTGGCAATACATCGAGCGCGAAGAGCTCGCGGTGCCGCGGATCTACTACGCGCACGAGCGTGAAGTCGTCGTGCGTAACGGCC
>DASYLQ010000267.1:0-2796 GCA_036009485.1 Janthinobacterium sp. | reverse complement strand
CCAGGTAAACGAGGCTGAGCGTGTCGCCGGCGCGCACCGGCTTGATCCAGCGGACGCTGTCCAGCCCCGGCGATCCCATGCTCGACGAGCGGCTCAGGAGCTGGTCGACCACCAGCCGCATCATCATGCTGCAGGTATGCCAGCCGCTGGCGATGACGCCCTTGAAGATCGATTGCGCGGCGGCCTCGTGGTCGACGTGGAAGGGTTGCGGATCGAATGCGCTGGCGAAGGCGATGATCTCTTCCTCCGTCACGTGGCGCTGGCCCAGGCGCAATTCCTGGCCCGCCGCGAAATCCTCGAAATACCAATAACGCTGGCTTGTCATGCGATGTCTCCCGATGGTTCGGTTGGTTTGAAACCCGGCTGGGCGATGAAACGCTGCAGGTGATGGTCGCTGTCGCCCAGCGTCAGCTCGATCATCGCCAGGCGCTTGAAATGGTGGGCGGCCGGCAGTTCATCCGTGACGCCCATGCCGCCGTGCAGTTGCACCGCCTGCTGGCCGACGAACCTGGCGGCCTGGCCGATGCGCGCCTTGGCCGCCGAGACGACGCGGCGCCGTTGCGCCGCGTCGCCGGCGTCCAGCTTGACGGCGGCCAGCATGGCCATCGAACGGGCTTGCTCGAGGTGGATGAACATGTCCGCCATGCGGTGCTGCAGCGCCTGGAACTTGCCGATCGGCGCGCCGAACTGGGTGCGCGTCTTCAGGTAGGCCAGAGTGGCGGCGAAGATCGCATCCATCGCGCCCAGCGCCTCGAAGCACAGCAGGCCGGCGCCGTAGTCGGCCGCCGCATCGAGCAGCTCCCAACCGGCGCCGGCGCCGCCCAGCAGGGCCGACGGCGGCAGCGCGACCCGCTCCAGCGCGACCGTGGCGGCGCGCTGGCCGTCGATGGTGCGATAGTCGCTGACCGTCAGACCGGGCGTCCCGGCCGCCACCACGAACAGCGAAATGCCCGCGCTGTCGCGCTGGTCGCCGCCGCTGCGCGCCGAGACGATCAGCGCGCCGGCCTGGGCGCCGTGGACCGCCACGGTTTTCACGCCGTCGATGACGAAGCCGCCGCCGGCCGTGGCCGTGGCCGTGGTGGCGATGTCGAACAAGTCGTGGCGCGCCTGCTTTTCGCCCAGCGCGCAGGCCAGCTTCAGCGCGCCGCCGGCGACCTGTTCCAGCAAGGCGTCATGGCCGCCGCCCAGCTTGAGGAATTCGGCGCCCAGCACCGTCGCCAGATACGGCTCGACCACCAGGCCGCGGCCCAGCTCCTGCATCACCACCAGCATGTCGACCGCACCGCCGCTGAAACCGCCCTGGGCCTGCGGCACCGGCAAGGCCGTCATGCCCAGTTCGGCCAGGGCGGCCCAGGCCGCGTCCGAGACGCCGCTCTGCGAATGGATGATCTTGCGCCGCGTCTCGAAAGCGTAATCCTTGTCGACCCAGCGCCGCAGCGCATCGGCGAACTGCCGCTGTTCTTCCTTGAAAGCGAAATCCATGTCGTCCCCTCACAGGCCCAGGATCATCTGGGCAATGATATTTTTCTGTATTTCGTTCGAGCCGCCGTAGATCGACGTCTTGCGGTAATTGAAGTAGTGGCCGGCCAGCGGCGCGGCGCTGTCGTCGCCGCTCGCGCTGTGCTCCGCGGCGCCCTCGAGGAAGGCGGTATCGAAGGGCAAGGCGGCCGGGCCGAGCGCCTCGACCATCAATTCGGTCAGGGTCTGCTGGATTTCCGAGCCGCGCACTTTCAGCATCGACGCTTCCGGACCGGGCGCCTTGCCTTCCTGCGAAATCACGCGCAGCACCGTGGTTTCCAGCGCCATCAAGTCGATTTCCAGGCTGGCCACCTTGGCCGCGAACAGCGCATCGTCGAGCAGCGGCTTGCCGTGCTTGTGCTGGCCGGCCGCCAGCGTTTTCAGGAACAGCAGTTCGCGCTTGGAACGGCCGACCGCGGCGATGCCGGTGCGCTCGTGGCCGAGCAGGTATTTGGCATAGGTCCAGCCCTGGTTTTCCTGGCCCACCAGGTTCTCCAGCGGCACCCTGACGTTATCGAAAAAAACTTCGTTCACTTCATGCTCTTCATCGAGCATGATGATGGGCCGCACCGTGACGCCCGGCGCATGCATGTCGATGAGCAGGAAGGAAATGCCCTCTTGCTTGCGCACGCCGCTATCGGTACGCACCAGGCAAAAGATCATGTCGGCGTGCTGGCCCAGCGTGGTCCAGGTCTTTTGGCCGTTGACGATGTAATGCTCGCCCTGGCGCTCGGCGCTGGTTGTCAGCGAAGCCAGGTCGGAACCGGCGCCCGGTTCGGAATACCCCTGGCACCACCAGTCGTCGCAATGCAGGATGCGCGGCAGGTAATGGGCTTTTTGCGCCGCGCTGCCGAAGGCCATGATGACGGGCGCCACCATGTTGACGCCGAAGGGCAGGATAGGCGGCGTGCCGGCGCCGGCGCACTCCTCTTCCCAGATATGCCGCTGCACGGCGCTCCAGCCCGGGCCGCCGTATTCGACCGGCCAGCCCGGCGCGGCCCAGCCCTGGCGCGCGGCGATCTTGTGCCAGCGCACGTAATCGTCCTTCGCCAGGCGCCGGTGGTTGCGCACCTTGTGCTGCAGGTCGGCCGGCAGGCTGGCCTCGAGGAAGCCGCGCACCGTGTCGCGGAAGGCCAGGTCTGCGGCGCTGTAGTTCAAGTCCATGCTGTCTCCATGTTGTCGTTCCCACGCTTTAAAAAAGCACGGTCGTTCTCGTGGATTGTAGCGCATAACTTTGGCGAAATTGCAGTGTTTTGAGTCGGCGCTGCAGACGATGAC
>DASYLQ010000266.1:0-3893 GCA_036009485.1 Janthinobacterium sp. | reverse complement strand
CCTTGCCCAGCGTGCCGATATATACCAGGTAGGGCGAACGCAGATTGAAATGCTCGAGCGCGCCGCGGCCATTCATTCCCAGCGTGCCGAAGCCGTGGGCGTCGTCGACCACCAGCCAGGCGTTGTGGCGCTCGCACAAGGCCAGTAATGCCGGCAGCGGCGCCAGGTCGCCATCCATGCTGAAGACGCTGTCGGTGACCACCAGCTTGGTGGCGGCCTTGCTGTTTTCCAGCAGGTGGGCCAGCGCTTCCAGGCCGGCGTGCGGATACACGCGCACGCCGGCGCGGGCCAGGCGGGCGCCGTCGATCAGCGAGGCGTGGTTCAGCGATTCGGAGAAAATTTCGGCGTCGCCGTCGCCGCCGCCGCCGAGCGCCGTCAGCACCGCCAGGTTGGCCATGTAGCCGGTGCAGAAATACAGCGCGCGCGCCGCTTCCAGGTGCGGGCCGACGAATTCCGCGAGGCGCTCTTCCAGCTCGGCGTGGGCGCGGCTGTGGCCGCTGATCAGGTGCGAGGCGCCGCTGCCGACGCCGTACAGGGAGGCTCCTTGGCGCAGCGCCTCGACCAGGCGCGGATGCGCCGCCAGGCCGAGATAGTCGTTGCTGCAAAAGGCCAGCAGTTGGCGCCCGCCGACGCTGACGCGCGGCCCGCACGGCGTCTCGGTCACGCGGCGCCGGCGTATCAGGCTGCGTTCAGCGAGCGCCGCCAGTTGACTGTCGAGTCGGGAGAGCAGTTCCATGTCAGGCCGCGATCACTTGTTCGAACACGGCCAGCGTCTGCGCCGCCAGGAGGTCGATTTCGCCGTCGTCGAGGATATACGGCGGCATCAGGTAGACGGTGCGGCCGATCGGGCGCATCAGCAATTCATGCTCGACCGCGCTGGCGAAAAAGCGCCGCGAAAAGGTGGCGGCGGCCGCCGCATCCGGCTCGACGGCATCGAAGGCCCAGATCATGCCGCGGTTGCGGAAATGGAGCGTGCGTTCATGCCGGGCCAGCGGCGCCAGCGCGGCCGTCAGGCGTTCGCTGCGCTTGAGGTTATTTTGCAGGACCTGGTCTTCCTCGAAAATCTGCAGCGTCGCCAGCGCGGCGCGGCAAGCCAGCGGGTTGCCGGTATAGGAATGCGAATGCAGGAAGCCGCGCGTGACGTCGGCGCTGTAGAAGGCCTGGTAGATGTCCTCGCGCGTCATCACCAGCGACAGCGGCAGGTAGCCGCCGCTGATGCCCTTCGACAAGCAGAGGAAATCTGGCCAGATGCCGGCCTGCTCGCAGGCGAAGAAGGTGCCGGTGCGGCCGCAGCCGACGGCGATTTCGTCGAGGATCATGTGCACCTGGTGGCGGTCGCACAGTGCGCGCACCAGTTTCAGGTAGAGCGGATCGTGCATCGCCATGCCGGTGGCGCATTGCACCAGCGGTTCGATGATGATGGCGGCGATCTGCTCGCCGCGTTCGGCGAACAGGCGTTCGACGTCGGCGGCGGCGCGGCGCGCCACGTCCTGCGCCGTCTCGCCCCCGGCCGCCAGGCGCGCGTCCGGCGAGGCCGCCGTTTGCGCGGCGCGCAGCAGCGGGCCGTAGGCATCCTTGAACAGGGCGACGTCGGTGACGGCCAGCGCACCGATGGTCTCGCCGTGGTAACTGCCCTTCAGGCAGACGAATTCCTGCTTGGCGCCGCGGCCGCTGTTGCGCCAGGCGTGGAAGCTCATTTTCAGTGCGATTTCGACGGCGGAGGCGCCGTCCGAGGCGTAAAAGCTGTGGCCCAGCACATGGCCGGTCAGCGCCGAGAGCTTTTCCGACAGCTGGATCACCGGTTCGTGGGTAAAGCCGGCCAGCATCGCATGTTCGAGCCGGTCCAGCTGGTCCTTCAGCGCGGCGTTGATGCGCGGGTTGGCGTGGCCGAACAGGTTGACCCACCACGAGCTGATGGCGTCCAGATAACGCCGTCCCTCGTGGTCGTACAGCCAGGCGCCCTTGCCGTGGCTGACCGGGATCAGCGGAACACTGTCGTTACCCGGCGCATGGTGCTGCATCTGAGTGCACGGATGCCAGACGCTGCGCAGGCTGCGTGCTACCCAGGACGATTGCTTTTCTATTTCCAAAACGGCTCCAGACTGATTCAACTAGTGCGCAGCCAGTTCGGCTTGCGCTTTTCAAGGAAGGCGGCGACGCCTTCGCGGCCCTGTTCCGAGGCGCGGATGTGGGCGATGCGCTCGGCGGTATCGGCCAGCAGCGCCTCGTCGACCGGCCGGCCGGCGATCTCGCGCACCAGCACCTTGGCCTGCTGCACGGCGTGCGGGCTATTCCCCAGCAAGGCCTTGACGATCCCGGCGACCCTGGCGTCGAGGGCGTCGGCGGCCGCCACTTCGTGGACGAAGCCGATGCGCTGCGCCTCCCGCGCCGGCAAACGCTCGGCGCTGAGGAAGTAGCGGCGCGCCGCGTTTTCGCCCATGGCCCTGATCACATACGGCGCAATGGTGGCCGGAATCAGGCCCACTTTCACTTCGCTGAGGCAAAAGTTCGCCTCTTCGACGGCGACGATGATATCGCATGCGGCGGCCAGGCCCATGCCGCCGGCGTAGCAATCGCCCTGCACCTTGGCCACCACGGGCTTCGGGCACAGGTAAATCGTGCGCAGCATGTCGGCCAGCCGGCGCGCGTCGGCCTGGTTTTCGGCATGCGTGTAGCCGGCCATTTTCTGCATCCAGTTCAAGTCGCCGCCGGCGCAAAACGCCGCGCCGCTGGCGGCCAGCACGATGACGTCGGCCATCTCGCTGCGGCCCATGCCGTCGAAGGCCAGCGCCAGCTCGTTGATGGCTTGTTCGTTGAAGGCGTTGCGCACCTCCGGGCGGTTCAGCGTGATGGTCGCCGTCCTGCCTTCGATGGTCATCTTGAGTGTCTCGAATTGCATGTTTTTCTCCCTGTTCGCTTGGATGCCGCGCTTACATGCGGAATACGCCGAACTTCGTCTCCGGGATGGCCGCGTTGAGCGCGGCCGACAGGCCCAGTCCCAGCACGCGGCGGGTATCGGCCGGGTCGATCACGCCGTCGTCCCACAGGCGCGCGGTGGCGTAATACGGGTGGCCCTGGTGTTCATACTGATCCTTGATCGGCTGCTTGAACGCGGCTTCTTCGCCGGCCGTCCATTCTCCCCCTTTGGCTTCGATGCCGTCGCGCTTGACGGTGGCCAGCACGCTGGCGGCCTGGTCGCCGCCCATCACCGAGATGCGGGCATTCGGCCACATCCACAGGAAGCGCGGCGAGAACGCCCGCCCGCACATGCCGTAGTTGCCGGCGCCGAAACTGCCGCCGATGATGACGGTGAACTTCGGCACGGCGGCGGTGGCGACCGCGGTCACCATCTTGGCGCCGTTGCGGGCGATGCCCTCGTTCTCGTATTTGCGGCCGACCATGAAGCCGGTGATATTTTGCAGGAAGACCAGCGGGATCTTGCGCTGGCAGCACAGCTCGATGAAATGGGTGCCCTTCAGCGCCGACTCCGAAAACAGGATGCCGTTGTTGGCGATGATGCCGACCTTGACCCCGTAGATATGGGCGAAGCCGCAGATCAAGGTGGCGCCGTAGCGCGCCTTGAATTCGTCGAACTCGCTGCCGTCGACGATGCGGGCGATGACCTCCCTCACATCGAAGGGTTTGCGGGTGTCGACCGGGATCACGCCGTACAGCTCCCTGGCCGGATATTTTGGCTCACTCGATTCGCGCAGCGCCATCTGGGCAGGCTTGGTGCGGTTCAGGTTCGACACGATGGTGCGCGCCAGCGACAGCGCGTGCAGGTCGTTCTGGGCCAGGTGGTCGACCACGCCCGACAGGCGGGTGTGGACGTCGCCGCCGCCCAGGTCTTCGGCGCTGACCACTTCGCCGGTGGCCGCCTTCACCAGCGGCGG
>DASYLQ010000265.1:0-6290 GCA_036009485.1 Janthinobacterium sp. | reverse complement strand
AAACCATATCGTTAATCCGCATATACATCGAGGTCAACGACTCGCCCAACTCGAGCGCGGCATAAAATTTCGAAATGGGAATTTCGGTGGTCCACGCCAGCGGCTCCTTGTCGTCGGCAAGATGCGCTATCCCGTCGCCTTCCACGCGATAGCGGAAATGGCTGGCAGCTCCCGTATGGTCATGGACGGACAATTGCCACACGCGCGGCTTTTCGAAAAAGCTATCTGGCGCAAGTTCCATCCCCCGGTATTTTTCCAGCAAACCCGAATGGCAGTAGGCTATGACCCGACTGGTTTGCTCCGGCGAGAGCGGCGGAAAATGGCATGCAATCTCGGCCGTGCCTGGCGCTTGGATATTTGCGTCGTATTGGTAGTCGACATCCTGCTCGCCGACAGGGACGACCCAATCCAGCGGCGAGGCCGCGCGGAGCGATTCCTTGTCCAGAATAACTGAGGCCGATGGATTCAGCCTGAGCACGCGCGCATTGGGCAAGGCGGTTTCCACCTCTTCTTGAAACTGCCTGTACGTAATCGGGAAAAACGCATGGTTATACCAGGACCATGGCTCTTGAAGGAATTGGCAAGAGCTGGGTACAATATATCTGGGATTCAATATCCTGAGATGGTCTATCCAGTCGCCCGGCAATTCCGCTGGCGCGGCAGCAGCCCTGGATGGCGACAGCACTTCAATTTCACGCATCGTTTGAAACGGCCACAGCACCATGTCCCAGGGAGCAAATCGCGCCAGCCCGGTGAGCGCCACAGGATCGATCCACGCATCGACCACGTTCAACACATTGAGTCCGCCAGCCGTGATCTGGAACATCGAATCCACGTCCGAATCCAGCGCTTCTCGCGGACAGACCTCAAACGGCCCCACCTTGATAACCGCATCGATTTGCAAGGAATGGACGTTGACGAAACCCAGCTCCCTGACCATCGCGAAAAGCTCCTCGAAGAGACAGTAAATATACATCGGCGTCTCGCGGTCCAATAAATCCAGGCTCTCCAGCGAGCAGTGGTCGTCATGAAAATGAGAAATGAAAACAGCCGCGAATGTCAACTTTCCGATCTGCTCGAGATCAAAGCTGACAGCCGGAAAAGCATGGCAATTCCGGCTGAAAGGATTTTCGAAAATCGGGTCGAAAGCGATCAGGGTATCCTCGCACTCGAATACATAACCGGCATGCAGTACTCTGGATATCTTCAGCGTCATGTTGGCCCTGTCCGGGTATCCCGATCGGCACGATTCATCGCATACACCGCCGTATCCGTTTCGTACCATTGCTCAATATCGCGGAATTTCATGCTATCAATCCAGCATTTTCCACTGCCCATTCTGCACCGTCAGCATGACGCGCGCGCTTTCCTGGAAACCGAAATGATCGGCCGGCGTGTAGCGGATCACGCCCTGGGTCGCCGAGACGCTTTTTCCCGATTCCAGCGCCTCCTTCAGCGCGGCGCGGAATTCCGGCGTGCCCGGCTTGCCCTTTTTCAGCGCCAGCGGCACGACCGCCTGCAGCACCAGGTAAGCGTCGTAGCCATTGGTGGCGAACATATTGCGGGTGCCGGCGCCGAATTGTTTTTCATAACGGTTGAAGAAATCCAGCGCCAGCTTTTTCGACGGGTCCGTGTCCGGCAGCAGTTCCGGCGCCACGGTCAATCCGGCCACCACGTAGGCGCCTTCGACATCCTTGCCGCCCAGGCGGATCAAGTCGCGCGATGCGGCGCCGTGGGTCTGGTAGATCTTGCCCTTGTAGCCGCGCTCGACGATGGCTTTGTGCGGCATGGCCGCACCGCTGCCGGCCGCGCCGATCAGGATCGCATCCGGTTTCGCCGCGACGATTTTCAGCGCCTGCGCCGTGACGCTGGTGTCGGCGCGAGCGAAACGTTCGGTGGCCACCGCTTTCAAGCCAGCCTTGGCCGCCAGCTCGGTGAAGGCCTTGAACCAGGTTTCGCCGTAGGCGTCGGAATAGCCGAGGAAGGCGTAAGTCTTGACGCCGCGTTTTTTCATGTCATCGACAATCGCGCCGGCCATCAGCGGGGTCGCTTCGGCGGTGCGGAAGGTCCAGCCGCCCTTGCCTTCGGCCAGTTCCACCGGCGAAGTCGAGATCTGTACCGTCTTGCCGTCCATGGCCGCGGCGGCCAGGGCGATCGAGGCCGGCGTCACGCTGGAGCCGACGATGACGTCGACCTTGTCTTCGGTGGTGAAGCGGCGGCCGTTCTTGGCCGATTGGGTCGTGTCGGAAGCGTCGTCGAGGATGATCAGCTTGATTTTCTCGCCGGCTATGCTGTCAGGCCATAGGGAGATGCCATTCTTGGTGGGAATACCGATGGCGGATGCCGGGCCGGTCAGCGGCAGGCTGACGCCGACCGTGATGTCGGCATAGGCGTTGGCGGCGGCCAGGGTGCCGAGCAAGGCTGCGATGAGGCCGGGCTTGAGGGATTTTTTCACGCGTTCTCCTGATTGAAGCGAATTGATCGATATATCGTTGAATAGTTAAATATTGTAGGGCATGCGCCTGGCCAAGCCTGCGGCCCTGCTTCACGCCGTCTTTTTCCTGGCCAGCCCGAGATAGGTGTCAATCACGCGCGGGTCGGCCGCCAGGTCGGCGGCGGCGCCCTGCATGACCACCTCCCCCGTCTCCAGCACATAGCCGGCATCCGACACTTGCAGCGCGGCGCGGGCGTTTTGCTCGATCAGCAGGATGGCGACGCCGGTGCTGCGCAGCATGCTGACGATGTGGAAGATCTCTTTCACAATCAGCGGCGCCAGGCCGAGGCTGGGCTCGTCCAGCATCAGCAGGCGCGGCTTGGCCATCAGCGCGCGGCCCAGGGCCAGCATTTGCCGCTCCCCGCCCGACAGGGTGCCGGCCCATTGTTTCGCCCTTTCCTGCAAGCGCGGAAAGAGGCGATAGACCTCGGGCAACTGGTCCATATACAAGCGCTCGCCAGCCTGCTTGCGCGGATAGGCGCCCAGCTGCAGATTGTCTTCCACGCTCATCGAAGAAAACAGTTCGCGCGTTTCCGGCACCAGGGACATGCCGCGCATCACGCGCTGCTCCACCGGCACGCCGCGCAATTCCTCGCCCATGAAACGCAGGCTGCCGCGCGCCGCGCCGCCGCCCGGCAAAGTGCCCATGACGGCGTTCAGCAGCGTCGACTTGCCGGCGCCGTTAGGGCCGATCACCGAAACGATCCGCCCCGCCCCCACCTGCAGGGAGACGCCATGCAGCGCTTCGACCTTGCCGTAGCTGACGTGCACATCCCGCACTTCCAGAATCGCTGTCATGTCCATCCTTAATCGATACCGCCGAGATAAGCTTCCAGCACCGCCGGATGCTGCTGGATCTCGGCCGGCGTGCCTTGCGCAATCTTGCTGCCGAATTCCATCACGACCAGCTTGTCGGTCAGGTTCATGACGAAATCCATGTCGTGCTCGACGACCAGAATGCTCATGCCGTCCGCTTTCAGCTGGGCCAGCAAGGCGGCCAGCGCCTGTTTTTCCTGCAGGCGCAGGCCGGCCGCCGGTTCGTCCAGCAACAGCAAGGCCGGATCGCAGCACAGCGCGCGGGCGATTTCCAGGATGCGCTGCTGGCCCAGCGCCAGGCTGCCGGCGTCCAGGTGCAGGCAGGCGCCGAGGCCGACCCGCTCCAGTTGCCGCGCCGCTTCGTGGAACAGCTTGGCTTCCTCTTCCCTGTTCAGCCGCAGCACGCTGGCCAGGATGCCGCCCTGGGCGCGGAAATCGCCGCGCAGGTGGGCGCCCAGCGCGACATTTTCCAGCACGCTCATGGCCGGCAGCAGATGCACATGCTGGAAGGTGCGCGCCAGGCCGCGCTTGACGATCTCGCGCGAGGCCATCTGGCCGATAGACTCGCCGCGATACAGCACTTGGCCCGAGCTCATGGGCGTGACGCCGCTGAGCAGGTCGAAAGTGGTCGACTTGCCGGCGCCGTTAGGGCCGATCAAGCCGACGATCTCCCCCGCCATGATGTCGAAGCTGATATCGTTGACGGCGACCAGGCCGCCGAATTGCTTGCGGATGGCCCGCACTTGCAGCAGCGCTACACCGCGCGCCGGCATGGCCTTGCTGCGCAGCGCTGCGGCCGGACCCACCGTCCACTTGCCGGCCGCGGCGCCAAACAATGTGCGCAGATACGGCCACAAGCCGTCCTGGGCGTATTGCAGGATCAGCACCATCAAGGCGCCGAAAACGATGATGTCGTAGTTGCCGGCCGTGCCCAGCAGTTTCGGCAATTCCGATTGCAAGCCATCCTTCAGCAGGCTGAGCAGGCCAGAGCCCAGCACCGCGCCCCAGATATGCCCGCTGCCGCCGACCACGGCCATGAACAGGTATTCGATGCCGTAGTTCAAACCGAACGGCGAGGGATTCACGGTGCGCTGGAAATGCGCGTACAACCAGCCGGAAATGCTCGCCAGCACGGCGGCGAAGACAAAGATGGCCACTTTCATTTGCAGCGTGTCGACGCCCATCGCCTCGGCCATCAAGCCGTCGCCCTTCAAGGCGCGGATGGCGCGGCCCGGACGCGAGTTCAGCAGGTTGTGCATGGCGGCCAGCGCCGCCAGCACGACCATCCAGATCAGGTAAAACATGGCACGGTCGGTATCCAGGTCCAGCCCGAACAGATTGATAGGGGGAATGCCGCTCAAGCCGTCATAGCGGTTGAGAAATTCCAGGTTGCCGAAGACGTAATACAGCGAGATGCCCCAGGCCAGGGTCGCCAGCGCCAGGTAATGTCCGGACATGCGCAAGGTGAGGAGGCCGATGACAAAGGCCGACAGCATCGTGATGGCCAGGCCGGCCAGCAGTCCCAGCCACGGCGAGACGCCGTATGTCGTCGACAGATACGCGCTGCTGTAGGCGCCCAGGCCGACGAAGGCGGCTTGGCCGAACGAGGTCAGGCCGGCCACGCCGGTCAGCAGCACCAGGCCCAGGGTGACCAGGCTGTACAGGCCGACGTAGTCTAGCAGGCTGATCCAGTACGGCGGCGTCGGCAGCAAGGGCAGCAAGCCGCCGCCCACGATGAAGGCGATTACAAGGAGGTGGTGGCGTTTCATGCGCGGGCATCCTCAACGTTCGTCGCCGGCGTGCTTGCTGCTGAGCGAGCGCCACAGCAGGACCGGGATAATCAGGGTAAACACGATGACTTCCTTGAACGAGCTGGCCCAGAACGAGGAATAGGCTTCCAGCAAGCCGACCAGCAAGGCGCCGCCCGCCGCCAGCGGATAGCTGACCAGGCCGCCGACGATGGCGCCGACGAAGCCTTTCAAGCCGATCAGGAAGCCGGAATCGTAAAAAATGGTCGTGATCGGCGCGATCAGTACGCCGGACAAGGCGCCGATCGCCGCCGCCAGCCCGAAGGCCAGCTTGCCGGCCTGGTAACTGCCGATGCCGACCAGGCGCGCGCCGCGGCGGTTCACGGCGGTGGCGCGCAAGGCCTTGCCGGACAGCGAACGGCCGAAGTACAGGTAGAGGGCGGCGATCAGGATGGCCGACACCAGCACCACGGCGATCGCCTGGCCGCTCAGCGTCACGCCGCCGAGATCGACGGCGGCGTCGCTGAAGGCCTTGGCGCGGGCGCCCTCGGCGCCGAAGACCAGCAAGGCGATCCCCGTCAGCAGGAAATGCACCGCCACCGAGACGATCAGCAGCACCAGGGTGCCGGCTTCGGACAGGCGCTGGTAGACGATGCGGTACAGCATGGGGCCCATCGGGATCACGATCAGCATGGCCAGCGCGGCCTGCAGCAGGATAGGCAGGTCGGCCAGCGGCAGCCGCTTCAGCAGCGCGTGCAGGCAGACGGGAAAGACCAGGTTGCGGGCGGCATTGGCGGCGAATGCGGCGGCCGGGCGGCGCATGGGCGCAGCGCGCCAGGCGGCCAGCGCATCGAGCAGGAATACCAGCGCGCCCATCAGCATCAGCAGCCAGGTCAGTTGCGGTGCGACGCCGTTCTGGATCGCCGCCAGCGTCATCGCGCCAAAGGCGACAAACTCCCCCTGCGGGATAAAGATGACGCGGGTGACGGAAAACACCAGCACCAGGGCCAGGGCCAATAGCGCATATACCGCGCCCGAGGTGATGCCGTCCTGCGCCAGGATCCCTGCGATTTGCAAATCCATTCCCACTCCAATGATAGGTCGTTCGCCCCTTGCCGTATATTAATTGACGCAAGGGTGCGCGGGCATGGTAGACGACTTTTCACAGGAATGGTAGCCCTCCCGCAACAGAACACGGTCGGGGCGCTTCCGGGTGCATGCAAAACGTTACA
>DASYLQ010000264.1:0-5320 GCA_036009485.1 Janthinobacterium sp. | reverse complement strand
GCCCACCGAGGGGCTGCCGTTATAGGCGCTGCCGTTGGTGGCCGTGCCGCCCACCGCGCCGGCACCGCCGCTGCCGCCGCTGGCGGCGGCGCCGCTGCCGCCGGTCCCGCTGGCCAGGCCGCCGTTGCCGCCGCCGCCAGTGCCGCCATAACCGCTACCGCCGTTGCTGGCGCCATAGTTGGCCGCCGTATTGCCGATGTTCGCGATGGTATTGCCGGTGACAGCGCCGGTCAGCGTGCTGGTCGCGGTGGCGGTCGAGCTGTTGAAGGCGTTGGAAAAGGTGGCAGTGGCGGAAGCGCCGTTGTTTGCCGCGGCCGAGCCGAGGGCGCCGGCCATGGCGCTGCCGGTGCTGTTGTTTTGCCCGGTGCTCTTGTCGTTGTTCTGGTCCGAATGATTGCTGTTGTCTTGGGTGGTGGCGGAATTGTCGTTGGCCGAAGGCCCGCTGCCGGACAGCGTCGCGGTCCGGCTGGAATTACCGAGCGTATCAGGCTGCTGCTGGGCTTGCGCATTCAAGCCGAAGGCAAGCGCGATGGCGGCTGCTAATAGCGTTTTTTTCATGATGGTCCCCTCGTTAAAGTGTGCATGAGTTCAATCCGGCTGGCCTGAAGCGACCGGCGCTACCTTTCACAGCAAACTTGGTGCCATCTATCGGAATATCTTCCAAGCCATTGATTTATCATGGCTTTTTAAATTCATCGTTGAAGTTTTTGGGAAACGGCGCGCGGCGCTTGCGCCAAGTCTGTCACAGGCAAGTGACACTTCTGACCGCCGGCTTTGGGCCAGGCCGGCTGCGCCATCCAAATACGCCATCCATTCAAGGACTTCGAGATGGGCTGCCGGATGTGTTGATTCTCGGGCTTGTATCATCGCTGTGACGTCGAGCCCATCCAATCAGGTATCGATGTCGTGCTTGGCCAGCAGGCGGTACAGCGTCATGCGCGACACGCCCAGGTCGCGCGCCGCCTGGCTGATGTTTCTGCCCGCCCGCTGCAGGCTGCCGTCGATGGCGTCGCGTTCGGCGCGCAAGCGCGCGCCGTCCAGCGCCTCGCCGCCGCCCGGCCCTGGCGCCGGCGCCGCTTCCAGTCCGAGGTCGCGGGCGGCGATCAGGCGCCCTTCCGCCATGACCATGGCGCGGCGCACGCGGTTGATCAATTCGCGCACATTGCCGGGCCAATCATGCTGTTGCAGCGCGTGCAGGGCGGCACTGCTGAAGCCCTTGACGCGGGGCGCCCGTTCGCTGGAAAACAGCGTGAAAAAATGATTTGCCAACAAGGCCAGGTCATCCTTGCGTTCGCGCAGCGGCGGCACGTCGAGCGCCAGCACGTTCAGGCGGTAATACAAGTCTTCGCGGAAGCGCCCTTTCGCCACGGCCAGCTGCAAGTTCATGTGCGAGGCGGCGATCACGCGCACGTCGACCTCGATGCTGTTGCTCGATCCGAGCCGGTAGATGGTTTTTTCCTGCAAAAAGCGCAGCAGGTTCGATTGCAGTTCCATCGGCAGGTCGCCGATCTCGTCCAGGAAGAGGGTTCCGCCGCGGGCCGATTCGATCAGCCCGCGCTTGTCGCGCGTCGCGCCGGTAAAGGCGCCGCGCTCGTGGCCGAACAATTCCGACTGGATCAGGCTGGCGGGAATCGCGCCGCAGTTAATCGGCACGAACGGCCCGCCGGCGCGCGCCGAATGGTCGTGGATCGCCTGCGCCGTCAACTCCTTGCCGCTGCCGCTTTCGCCCCAGATCAGCACCGGCGCGCTGGTGCCGGCCACCTTGGCGATCTGCCGCCGCAGGCGCGCCACGGCGCTGCTGCAGCCCTTCAGCGCCATGTCGCGCTGCGGCGCCTGGGCCGGGTGCGCCGCCTGCCCGGGCATATCGCTGAGCGCCGCATAACCATACGCATGCCCGAGCGTGTGGCGCAGGCGCACGCCGTCGATCGGCCAGGTATGGAAATCGTAAAAATGGTCGGTCACCAGCCTGCGGCAAACCGGCATTTCCAGTGCGCGCGCGGGAAACACGCCTATCCATTGCATGGCCCAGTGATCGCGCAGGAAGGCATCCACCTGCTGGCAAAAATCTCTGCCGGCCGCGCCCAGCATCAGTCCGACCAGGTAACGCTTGCCTTGCAGGATGCGGCCGGCGTCCCTCAGGTTCGGCGCGCTGCGGATATCCCAGTCGTCCCCCAGCCCTTCTTGTTCCAGCAGCGCCGGCAAGCCGCCCAGCGCTACGCACAACAACTGTTTTTTTACCATGCTCCTCCCTATAAAGTCGCCCCGGATATTGCATTTAAATTACAAATGCTTAAAAGACAATTCTTGATTTAAAAAAACGGGCCTGTCGTGTGGCGGCCCGGATCGAAAACATGGTTAAAAGAATAGCATGTACAGCCGCCGAGCACCGCCGCATTCGGCATTTCAGCAGATCGCCACCACAGCCATGCAGCCGGGTTCGCTTCGGAAAGCTCAAAAACTTCCCGGCGGCAGCAGTGCGCGAACGGCGCGGCCGGGACGGCTTGCCTGGCCAGGCCGGCGCGGATAAAATGCCTGCCTGACTTTGCCCGGCCTGCGCCAGGACAGCCGCCAGCGCCGTCAAAAGATAAACAGGGACACGGGGATTGCAGATGGATGATTTTTATCTCAGCCCGCGGGAATTGCCGACGTGGGGACAGCGCACCGCGCTGCGCGCGCTGCAACTGTTCGGCTGGCGCATGCGCTTTCGCCCCCTGCCCGGCCCGCGCGGCATCGTCGTGGTTTATCCGCACACCTCGAACTGGGATTTCATCGTCGGCCTGTGCGGAAAATGGACGCTGGCCCTGCCGTTTCGCTGGCTCGCCAAGGATGCGTTTTTCAAGGGCGCGGTCGGCAGGATCCTCGGCCCCTGGTTCCGTTCACTGGGCGGCGAACCGGTCGACCGCAGCACCACCACCGGCATGATCCAGCGCCAGGCGCGGCGCATGCTGGCGGCCGACTGGTACTGGCTGGCGATCACGCCGGAAGCCACGCGCGGCTACCGGCCCAACTGGCGCAGCGGATTTTATTACCTGGCGCTGGAAGCCAGGGTGCCGCTGGTCATCGTCTATCTCGATTACGCCGCCCGGGTGCTCGGCGTGGTCGACCACGTCTACCTGAGCGGCGACCAGGCAGCCGACATGGCCGCCATCCGCGCCGCCTGCGCCGGCCACACCGGCCGGCATCCTGAAAACGCCGCGCCTATCGTTTTATCCGACCGGCGGCCCAGTTAAAGGCTCTTAAGCTGCCTGGTCGAGCAAGCCCTGCCTGCGAATGAATTCGATCACCGCCGCCACGCCGTCGCCGCTGCGCAGATTGGTGAACACGAAAGGCCGCTCGCCGCGCATGCGCTTGGCGTCCTGCGCCATGATGTCCAGGTTGGCGCCGACATACGGCGCCAGGTCGGTCTTGTTAATGATCAGCAGATCCGAGCGCGTGATGCCCGGCCCGCCCTTGCGCGGGATCTTCTCTCCACCCGCGACGTCGATGACGTACAGCGTCAGGTCCGACAATTCCGGACTGAAGGTGGCGGCCAGGTTGTCGCCGCCGGACTCGATCAGGATCAGGTCCAGCGCCGGGAAATCGGCCTGCATGCGCGCGATCGCCTCCAGGTTGATCGAGGCATCTTCGCGGATGGCGGTGTGCGGGCAGCCGCCGGTCTCCACGCCCATCAGGCGCTCGGCCGGCAAGGCGCCGGCGCGCAGCAGGATCTCCATGTCTTCCTTGGTGTAGATGTCGTTGGTGATCACCGCCATGTCGTAACTGTCGCGCATGCCCTTGCACAGCATCTCGCACAGCGCCGTCTTGCCCGAGCCGACCGGGCCGCCGATGCCGACGCGCAGGGGATTCGAAGTCAGATTAGTCATATCGTTTATATTCTTTAAATGATGGTCTTCGGAAGCGTTCAAAACCGTTCAGGAGCGGTAAAGCCGGCTGTACTGCACCTCATGCTGCATCGACAGCAGCGACAGGCCCGGCGACCAGTTGCTCATGTCTTCGTCGGCCACCGTTTGCGCGTAGTGCGCCGCCGCTTCCAGCTCGGGCCGCAGCGACAGCAGCAGGCGCTGGCCGGCGACCTGCCCCAGCGGCACCGACTTGACGCAGACCAGCACCTGGTTCTCGGCCCAGGCGAACAGCATCGCCAGCAGGGCCGCCTCGTGCGGGATCTCCAGCGCGGCGACGGCGCAGGCGAAGGCGCTCGGCAGCGCCGCCTCGGGCTGGCTTTGCAGGATATCCATCAACCCGGCGTCGGCGATGTCCAGTTCGGCCACCAGCCTGGTCAGCGAATAACCCATCTGGATGGTCTCGGCGCGCAATTCCGCGCTGTCGCGCGAGGCGATGAAACGCTCGCCCCAGTCCAGCGCCGCCTGGCGGTCGCGCGCGCCGAACGCCCGCATCAGGCGCCAGCAGATGGGCGCTTCCCAGCACGCCATCACCTCGCGCAGATGGCGCGAGATCCAGTCGCGCGCCGTGGCGGCATCCTTGACCAGGCCGTTTTCCAGCGCCGCTTCCAGGCCCTGCGAATAGCTGTAGGCGCCGATCGGCAAGGCCGGGCTGGCGAACTGCAGCAGGTTGAGCAAGGCTGCCGCCTGCATCGTCACGGCGGGTCGTGGGGACGGTGGATTTTCTGCCGCAGCGGGACAGGCGCCAGCGGATGGCCATGGCCGCCGTCGCCGTGATGGCCATGGCCGCCGCCGTAGGCGCCCGACTCCGGCTCGAAGGCGGCGTCTTCCCGCGTCACGCTGGCGCCCAGGCCCTCCAGCATTTCCTTCAGCACCGGGTCGTAACGGATGCGCAGGAAACCGTCGCCGACCTGGGCCTGGGTATGGCGGTTGCCGAGGTGGAAGGCGCAGCGCAGCAGCGCGTGGGCGTCGGCGCAGCGGACCAGGAAGGTCGGCTCGCTGGCCGCGACGACCTGGATCACGCGCCGCTCTGCGCCAGTTGACAGATGCCGCTCTTCAGTGGCCGACGGATGCAGGTCCTCGTCGCCGGTCAGCAGGTCGCCGTCGCGCAGCACCGTGCCGCGCACGGTGAACACGGCGACTTCCTCGCCGGTCGACAGCGTGGCGCGCAGGCGGCATTTTTCGCGCAGTTCATACGGCAGCACCAGTTGCGCGGCGATGGCGCCGGCCTGGGCGACCTTGGTATGCAGTGTCAGCATCGTGGCCCTTTCCAAAGTACCCATTCATAAATAATTGCGTTTTTTGTCTTCCATACCGGGCGCGCTGCGGCGTTGTCCGTCGCTCGCAGTGCCCGCACTGCGTCGCGCCGGCTTGCGGGAGTAGCGTCTTGCATGGCGCTACCGTTACGCAGGCGCGGGAAG
>DASYLQ010000263.1:0-1865 GCA_036009485.1 Janthinobacterium sp. | reverse complement strand
AAGGATTCCAGCAGTTGGATGGTGGCTGAAATATTGCCCAGCGCAGAGCCCGGCAGCAGGTTGGCGATGAACATGCCCGGCGAACTGCCCGGCGCCACGCTGGAGGGCAGGGCGGCGCTGCCGACCTGGCCCTGGCTGATGTTCAGGCTGCTGTTCAGGCGCGACCAGTTGATGCCTTGCTGGTAGTTGTCGCTCAGCTTGACTTCGATGATGGTCGCCTCGATCAGCACCTGGCGCTTGGCGCTGCCCAGCACCAGGTCGATGAATTCGCGGATCTTTTCATGCTGGCGGCCGGTGGCGCGCACGGCGATCAGGCCGGTCTCGGCATTGACGATCACGGCGGTCGAGTTGCGCCGGCCGCCGCCACTGTCGCCACCCTGCGCTTGGTAGGCCGGGGCGGGCGCCTGCTGCATCGGCGGCAGGGCGGCCTGGCCGGGCGGCGTGGTCAGGGCGATCCCGCCCGTCGCTGCCGCGGCGGCGGCCGCGGCAGCCTGCTGCTGGCGCTGCTGTTCGGCGGCATCGCCATCGCCCTGGCTAGACTCGCGCAGCATGTCGCGGATATTCCTTTCCAGGCTGGCCCAGAAGTTATTGTCCGAGCGGTTCGCCACGGCGGTGGTCGAATTATTATTCCCGTTCGAGGCGTCGGCGACATTGTTGGCCTTGGTATTCGAACCGCTGCCGTTCAAGGTGGTGGTGCTCGTCGTATTGCTGGAATTCGCAGAATTCTGGCTGGACGATGAGTTGCCGCCGCCACCGGCGCCGGCGGTGGAAATCTGTGTCGCGATATTCACGCTGCTGCTGGTGCTGCGCGCGATGTTGACGTAGTCGACCTTGTAATTGCGCCAGACCGGCGTGTCGGGCATCACCACCAGGTTCTTGCCGTCGATTTCAAAGCGCATGTCGACCTGCTTGGCGATGCGCGTCATCAACTGCGGCAGGGTCTGGTCGATGGCGTTCAGCGTGACCGTGCCTTCTATGCCCGAATGAATGTCGATATTCATGCCGGCGTCGCGCGCCAGGGCGAACAGCATCGATTGCACCGGCACCTTGTGCACGCTGACGCTATAGGTTTCCACCTTCGCCGCCGCGACGGGCGGGCGCAGCGCGGCGCTTTGCTGCACCGGTTCGGGAATCGAGCCGGCGACGGCCGGCGGCTCGGTGACGTGGCCGGGAGAACTCGGCAGCGTGCGCGTGGCGCAAGCCGTCAGCAGGGCGCAGCAGAGCAGGGGCATCAATGGTGCAGCATTTTTTTTCATCAATGGATACGCCCTTGTGTTCCTAGGAAAAGTTGTGCTTTTGGAATTCCAAAACAGAATGATGTCTGAAATATCTCCGGACAGCAAACTTTTGGCATTCGTGCGGAAGATATGTCCCATCGCAGCGTCATTTCCTCATGTTCTTGATGGCGCGGATGTCCGGCAACAGGGCGGGCGGAACTTGCAGCAAAAACCAGACGGCCGCCGCAGCGGCCAGCACGAGCAGCGCGGCCAGCACCATTTTTTCGCGCCGGGCGAACAGCGGCGGCCGGCCAAAGGCGCTGTCGCGGATGGCCGCCTGCACATGCTTGCCGGTGACGGTGTCGGCGTTGTCGGCGAAGGCGGCCATCAGCGCCTTGTCGGCGAGAATATTGATGCGCCGGACGATGCCTTTCGATACGCGCGCAATCTGCCGCACCGCATCCCGGCGGAACAGCACCGGGCCATGGTAGCCGGCCGCATGCAGGCGGAAGGCGAGGAATTCGGCGATCAGTTCCGGCGCCATCGGCGGCACCGTGAAGTTGTGCGTGATGCGCTCCTTTAACTGCCGCATGCGCGGCAAGTCCAGGCTGGCGTCGAGTTCGGGCTGGCCGAACAGGACGATCTGCA
>DASYLQ010000262.1:0-6584 GCA_036009485.1 Janthinobacterium sp. | reverse complement strand
CCCGTTTTTTTGTATAGAGGGACCTTCCCCCCGACGTTTCCCCTTCTCCGACCGTTTTTGAAAGAATCCCGCATCATGATGACATTCTCCAAAGCCGGCATCGCTGCCGCCGTGATGGCTGCGTTTGCCTACCTGCCCTTGCACGCCAGCGCCGGCCTGCTCGACGACGACGAGGCCCGCAAGGCGATTCTGGATTTGCGCGCCAAGGTCGACGCCGTTGCGCGCGACCTGAATGCGCGCGTCGACACCAAGGCCGACAAGACCAGCACGCTGGACCTGATCAACCAGCACGACCAGACCATGCAGGAAATCGACAAGCTGCGCGGCCAGATCGAGGTGCTCAGCAACGACCTGGCGAATGCGCAAAAACGGCAAAAGGATTTCTACGTCGACCTCGACGCCCGCCTGCGCAAGCTGGAGCCGCACCAGGTGACGATAGACGGCAAGGAAGCGGCGGTCGAGCCGTCCGAGCAAAGCACCTACGACGCCGCGCTGCAGCAATTCAAGTCGGGCGATTACAAAGGCGCCGCCGCCGCACTGGACGGTTTCGTCAGGCGTTATCCCGATTCGGCCTATGCGGCGAATGCCCAATACTGGCTGGGCAATGCCTTTTACGCGATGCGCGACTGCAAGAGCGCCATCGCGGCGCAGCAGGTGGTGGTGAAGGCTTATCCAGACAGCCCGAAGGCGGCCGATGCGATGCTGAACATGGCCAGCTGCTATACGGAATTGAAAGACAAGGTCAACACCAGGAAAACGCTGCAGGACCTGGTGGCGAAATATCCCGACTCCAGCGCGGCCCAGACCGCCAAGGAACGTTTGCCGCAAAAGTAAACGCGACGCTGAAAAGCGCGGGCGCGCCAAAAAAGTGCGGTGCGGGATTTGACAGGATCACGCCTTGCCCCTATAATCTTGCTTCTTCGGGTCGTTAGCTCAGCTGGTAGAGCAGCGGACTTTTAATCCGTTGGTCGCAGGTTCGAATCCCGCACGGCCTACCACGAATTAGCAGTATTAAATCAAGGAGTTACGAGCGATCGTAGCTCCTTTTTTTACGTCCGTTTCGACCCCGGTTTTTAGGGCCTGTTATGGATTTGTGGCGCGAAGGAGTTCTCCGACCACCGCTGCGTGCTTCGCCATCTGCGCCCGAGCCAGGTGCGCCTACCTCCGCACTATTTCCGCAGACTTCCAGCCGCCCATTTAGCAAATTCAGCCCCGCGCCGCAGCCTCCGCGAATTCAGACAACTGCTTAGCGCGTCGTTCGGTCAACAACGCCTTCCACGCGGCGGAAGGCACACCGGGATACCTTGTCGCGCCAAAGGCCACCATCGCATCGCGATAGGCAAGCCATGCTCTCTGGGTTTTTTTGACATCCCCTTTCTTTATCGTACCTACAAAGGCAGGGTCGAGGTGCGGAACCCGCATAAATGACTGGTACGCACCGTTGAGGCGTCTATCCAGGTCGTTGAAATCGGATAAGGTGAATGCCGGTAATTTTCCGGTCTCAAAATTCTCGATATCAGTCGCGAACTGATCAAGCTCGACAGACATTGCTTCCACCTCTTGCGCCCTTCTAGCAGTACCACTCAAGTCCGTTTCATCATCGGAGCGATGCTGAGCAAAATTGTTCAGCGCATTCCTGAGCTTCTGAAAGGCGACTTGGTCCTTCGCTGGCCATTTTCTTACTATCGAAGCCAAGCGAGCATCTCTCTGTTTTTCCTGCTGTCCAAAAAAACCTTCGCTTTGCCTGTAGTCTCAGAGCCGAAAGGCGTAAGCCGTCCGTTCAGCTTTTCTCGGTGATTCAACTTGCACGGCAAACCTGCAGCCGAGACGAGGGACTAAAAATGGTCACGATACTTCCCATTGAACGGATTGGCATTCGATCCCGCCCTTGTGCTTCTCGTCCGAAGAATAACTTCGTGGACTTTTTGCGTTATGGCGCGCGCATGCGCCGCCCCTAACGCCGACTGATGCTGAAAGTCAAATGCAGCGGATAACTCATCGCGCAGGCTTTGCCGGCGCAAACGGCTGGCTTGTATTTTTCCAGCATCATGGCCGAGGCGGCAAACCGGGTCAGTTCGGGATCCGGCGATTTCATCACGGCGACGGAGACCGGCTTGCCCTCGGCGTCAATTAATACGCTCATCCATAACTCGCCTTCGGCGCGCAGCTTGCCGGCCCCCTTGTTCAAAATTTTTTCCAGGCTGACCGGGCCATACAGCGGATAAGGCGGTTCGTCGCCCTCCTGGAGTATCGTATAGTGACTCTTCACCAGATGCTGCTGCTCGGGCGTCAATTGCCGGTAGGATTTTTCCAGCGGCACTTCGGCGCCGCTGATTTGCTCGCGCCGGATCGCGCTGCCCAGGTCTGGATCGTCTTGTTTGACGGCGAATCTCTCCGCCTTGGCCGGCGCCGCGGCGGCATCGCCGCCGGCCCCGACGCTGCCGACGATGACGCCGTCGCGGAACTCGCCTTCCCTCCTGGCGCCGCCGGGGTAAACGATGGCGCCCCTGCCGTTCGGCCGTCCGAACAACCATTGCCCTTCATAACTGCCGCCGAAGGCATACACCATGCTGCCCTTGCCGTTGAAACCCTCATGCCATTCGCCGTGATAACGATCGCCATTAATGAAATTACGGTCGACATCGCCGACGATTTTTCCCTGCTCAAACATGGCAACCAGCTTGCCGCCATCCGCATAGGTGAAGACGCCTTCCCCCTGGCGCCGGCCATTCTTGTATTCGCCCTTGAAACTGCTGTGATTGAGATAGAAATACACGCCGGCGCCGTCAGGCATTCCCTTGGCCATCGTGCCTTCATAACGGTCGCCCGGCTTGTCTTGCACATACCATTGCAAGACGCCGGGGCCATCCGCGTAACCATCCTTGCAGCCGCCGCTCCAACTCGCTTTTTTTTCCACGCGGGGATTCGGATCGGCTATCCGGCATTGGCTTTCGCCGAGATAGGCCGGCCCGCTATGAGCCCATGCATTCGCGCTGGATAAAAGCAAAAAGCAAAGAGAAAGGGAATATCGCATCGGCGCCAGCCTTCGAATAAATTTTTATTTTAACAAGCATTCCTTATGGCAAGATGGATTACGTCATAAATAATTTGTATCCGATGGAGAAAGCATTTATATGTATTTTGCATATAAATATAGCTTAATATTCTCATCCGGCAAGATAATCCACGCTAAAAGCTCAGGTAAAGTGCCGGGACAAAATCAATCTGGAACCTTCCATGGCAATCAATATCATTCTCAACCTGGCGGTCGCGCTGGCCGTCTGCGCCTTCCTGTATCGCCTGCAAAGCCGCCACGCCAGCTTTACCGTGCGCGTCTTCAGCGCCCTCGGCCTGGGCATCGCGCTGGGTGCGGCGATCCAGCTGATCTACGGCGCCGCGTCGCCGGTCACCAGCGCCACCAACGATTATCTCGACATCGCCGCCACCGGTTATATCAAGCTGCTGCAAATGATCATCATGCCGCTGATTATGGTGTCAATCATTTCCGCGGTCTTGAAACTGAAAGGCAGCAGCTCGCTCGGCAAGATCAGCGCCCTGACCATCACCACCTTGATGCTGACCACGGCGGTCGCCGCCGGCCTCGGCATCCTGATGGCCAAGGTATTCGGCCTGAGCGCCGTCGGCCTGACCACCAGCGCCGTCGAAGTGGCGCGCGGCCAGTATCTGCAAGGCGCGCCGCTGGCCAGCGCCAAGGCGATCTCGCTGCCCGCCATGCTGCTCAGCTTCATTCCCTCGAATCCCTTCCTCGACCTGACCGGCGCGCGCAAGACCTCGACCATCGCGGTGGTGATCTTTTCGCTGTTCATCGGCATCGCCGCGAACGGCATCGCCGCCAAACAGCCCCAGGTCTTCGCCTCGTTCGAGCACTTCATCAAGGTCGCCCACGCCATCGTCATGCGCATCGTCACCCTGGTGCTGCGCCTGACGCCGTACGGCGTGTTCGCCCTGATCGCCCAGGCCGTGGCCGGCTCCAGCGTGCATGACATCCTGAAGCTGATCGACTTCGTGCTGGCCTCGTACAGCGCGCTGCTGCTGATGTTCGGCGTACACCTGTGCATGATCGCCGCGGCCGGCCTGAATCCGCTGCGTTACGTGAAAAAAATCCTGCCGGTGCTGACCTTCGCCTTCACCTCGCGCAGCAGCGCCGGCGCCATCCCGATGAGCGTGCAGACCCAGACCTTGCGCCTGGGCACGCCGGAAGGCATCGCCAACTTCGCCGCCTCGTTCGGCGCCACCATCGGCCAGAATGGCTGCGCCGGCATTTATCCAGCCATGCTGGCCGTGATGATCGCCCCCACCGTCGGCATCGATCCTTTCACCTTGGGCTTCCTGGCGCCGCTGGTCGCCATCATCACCGTCGGATCGGTCGGCGTGGCCGGGGTCGGCGGCGGCGCCACCTTCGCCGCGCTGATCGTCCTGTCGGCGATGAACCTGCCGGTGGCGCTGGCCGGCCTGCTGATTTCGATCGAGCCGCTGATCGACATGGGCCGCACCGCCCTCAACGTCAGCGGTTCGATCACCGCCGGCACCGTCGCCAGCCGCCTGCTGGGCCAGACCGACCTGGCCGTCTACGGCAGCGACGCCGGGGCCGAACTGGACCAGGGCGAAGCGCAGCCGGCCTGAGGCCGCGCCTCCGCGTTGCGCGGCCCCTGCGTTGCGCGGCCTATTTCCAAATTCATCTATCATCGCTTCGACTAAAAACCAACGGTCGGCGATGGCAATGGAACAAAAGTGGCCCCAGCAATTGTGGATAGTGCGGCATGGACAAAGCGCCGGCAATGTCGCGCGCGATGCCGCCGAGGCGCAGCAAAGCCCGCTGATACAGATCGCCACGCGCGACGTCGATACGCCCTTGTCCGCGCTGGGCGCCGAACAGGCGGCGGCGCTGGGCAACTGGTTCGCCGCCATGCCGGCCCGGCAGCAACCGACGGTGCTGCTGTTTTCGCCCTATGTGCGGGCGCGCAGCACGGCCGCCGCCGTGCTGGAACGGATCGCTCCGGACGAGGCGCCGACGGCGATCGCCGACGAACGCCTGCGCGAAAAGGAATTCGGCATCTTCGACCGCCTGACGCCGCTGGGCGTCGCGCAAAAATATCCCGAACTCAACGAGCAGCGCCGCCACGTCGGCAAATTCTATTTCCGCCCGCCCGGCGGCGAAAGCTGGTGCGACGTCATCCTGCGCCTGCGCAGCGTGCTCGAGACCATCACCCGCGAATACCGCGGCGAACGGGTGCTCATCGTCGGTCACCAGGTGATCGTCAATTGCCTGCGCTATCTGCTGGAACGCCATGACGAAGCCAGCATCCTGGCCATCGACCGCTCCGGCGACGTGCCCAATTGCGGCGTGACGGCGTATGCCTTCGATGCGCGCCAGGGCAAGCACGGCAAGCTGGTGCTACAGCAGAGCAATTTCGTCGCGCCGCTGGAAAGCCAGGGCACGCCGGTCACCGCGCAGCCGGACTTGCCGGCTGCGCCCAAGGCTTGAACGGGAGTATCAACATGCAGCAGCCAGAACCCAGGCCGGCCGTCGACGTCAGCGCCAACACGCTGCGCAACTGGCCGCTGCCGATGCCCTCGTCCGACGGCGACAAGGAAGTGCGCGGTCACTTGCTGGTCATCGGCGGTTCGTCTGAAATGCCGGGCGCCGCCATCCTCGCCGCCACGGCGGCGCTGCGGGCCGGCGCCGGCAAACTCAGCATCGCGACGGCGGCCAGCGTGGCGCCGGGCGTGGCGCTGGCGATTCCCGAAGCGCGCGTCATCGCCCTGCCGGAAAACGACAGAGGCGGCTTCACGGCGCAGGCGGCCGAACGCCTGGGCGATCTGGCCGGCAAGGTGAATGCCGTGCTGATCGGTCCCGGCATGCTCGACGACGGCGCCGCCTGCGCCCTGGTGGACGCCGTGCTGCCGCGCTTCGCCGACGCCCTGGTCATCCTCGACGCCAGCGCCATGAATGCCGCCGGCCCGGCGTCGGGACAGGCGGATGGCGCGCCGGCGCGGCGCTTTTCCCAGCCGGTGCTGCTGACGCCGCATGCCGGCGAACTGGCGCACCTGGGCGGCGGCGACAAGCAACGCATACGCGCCGCGCCGCACGCCGCGGCCAGCGATGCCGCGTGCGCCTGGAACGCCATCGTCGCGCTGAAGGGCGCATTGACGGTGATCGCCGCGCCCGACGGCCGCTGCTGGCAACACGAGGGCGGCAATATCGGCCTGGCCATTTCCGGTTCCGGCGATACGCTGGCCGGCATCATCGCCGGGCTGGCGGCGCGCGGCGCAACGCCGGAGCAGGCCGCCGTCTGGGGCGTGGCCCTGCATGCGATGGCCGGCGACCAGCTGGCCTTGCGCTTCGGCTTGCTGGGTTACCTGGCGCGCGACATCGGCGCCGAAATCCCGGCGCTGCTGCGCACGCTGGTCGGCGACTGAAGCCGCCCATTCTCCGCCGTCCGCCATTTAATTCGGCCTGATTTGAAAATTTGATGAACCAGTTGCCAGCATGGCACTCTAATTTTTTGCCATCGATTTGGGAAGCGCGAGAAAAGGAGGGATACATGGCTTTTAATTTATAC
>DASYLQ010000261.1:0-1924 GCA_036009485.1 Janthinobacterium sp. | reverse complement strand
TTTGTCGACTACCTGCTGGGAGCTGGCGTTGGCCATTTCGTTGGCGGCCAACAGCGGAATGCCGGCTTGATCGGCGAGGGTCGCGGCGCGCCCGTCCCAGGTCAAGCCGCCGCCCGGTCCCGGCACGCTGATGCCGTCCGGGTTGTCGAGCAAGTCGGCATAGGGCGGGGTGAACTGGGTATAGCGCAGGGTCGGCGCGGCGCGCGTGCCGGAAGCCGTCAAGTCGGCTCCGCCCAGTTGCACCGCCAGGCTGTTCGGCGGGCCATAGGCATTGTTGGGGTCATGGCAGGTGGCGCAATTCATCTTGCCGGAACCGGACAGGGTCTGGTCGAAAAATAGTTTCTGGCCAACCTGGGCCGCCAGGCTCAGGGCCACCGTCGGCGTTGTCGGCGTCGACGCAGCGGGGCCGGACGGCGCGGCCGCCGCCTGCGGCGCCGCATTGCCGCCGCTGCCGCAGGCGCTCAGCGCCACGGCAAGCATGGCGGCGGCCAGGGCGCTCAGGGTATTTTTCATATCGCTTGCCTGTAGAAGATGCCTGTCATAATTTCTGCCCCGTAACGGGTGCAGGCGGCATTGTTACAAAGTTTTATGACAATGGCATGACAGCGGAGGCGGGACTGGTATCGCAGCGTGACAAGCAGGCGCGCACGGGCTCCGGGCGCGCGGATGCGCCAGGGATTTCAATCAAGGCAATACTGAAATAAGGGAAAATCAGGGATGGACGTGGCCCAGCGCATACAAGACATGCTGCCACCAGTGTTCGCGCGACTGGACGCCGGCCAGGCATCGGGTATCGATTTCAGCCGGGAAAACGTGATCCTGGCAAATTTTGGTGGCCAGCGCATTGCGCTGGTTTTCGGCATTGATCAGGGCGATCGTCAGCCAAAAGATCAGGCCGAGGGCGATGACCAGCAAGCTCCATGGCAGATGGTTGACCGTGCTCCTGGTCCCGACGTACTCGGTTGGAAGCGTCTGGTCATAGATGGCCATCACGTCTTTTTCTTTTTCATTCATGCTGCCGCTGCTTTCGGTTGGACGCCGCACATGCCGCGGCTGGCCACATTTTAGTCCTTCGCAGCCGGTCTGCAAAATATCCGCCTGCCTGGCGTGCCGGCAAGGCCGGCGTCGCTGAAGATGAATTCGCGCGCCAGCTTGGCGGCGGCGGCCGGCGCGCCCAGGTCGTTATTTACAAAAAAGCAAGCTCATACCGCCTCCTCGTCATCGAGATCGGCCAGCGACTCGGGGATGGTTTCGATATGGTCGACGTCGATATCGGCGCCATCGCGCGCGACGGTGTCGCGGCCGGCGGTGGCGCGTTCGCCGGTGCCGCTGGAATCGGAATCGCTGTCCAGGTCGGCGTCGCCGACGTCGGGTCCGGCGCTGTAACCGGCCAGGCCGTCTTCGGGATCTTCATTGGTGCCGGTGTCGAGGCCGGGGTCGACTTGCTGCGCCAGGCCGGTCGCGCCTTGCAAGTCGCTGCCGCTGTCGGAAGTGTCGCTGGGGCCGAGGGCGGCGGTGCCGTGGCCGCGCCCGACGACGCGGTCCTTGCCTGCGGGGAGATTATCGGGATCGAGAGTGCTGCTGCCGGACATGGTGTTCTCCTTGGAGTGTTGGGTCGGGAACAGCATGGCCGATGGCGGAAAGGACTTCTGTACGCAAACTCACTTTGTCGCAGCGGGCAAGCCTGGCACGGCTTTAGTTTGCAGATGAACCAGGCATGGCAGCACTGCTGGGGAATTCTCCTGGCATAAAATGGTCGGCGCCAAGCGAGGTTTTTCCTAACTGTCCGGTATTTGCCAGCAAGCGCAAGCGCGCCGAACGCCATTCAGCGACACAGGTGACGCGCTCCTGACGCGCATCGGCCAGCGCATTTTGTGCATTGAGGATGTCCAGGATATCGCTGGCGCCCTTGGCATATTTACGC
>DASYLQ010000260.1:0-6129 GCA_036009485.1 Janthinobacterium sp. | reverse complement strand
TGAGCGGTTCGATCTGGGTGATGTACCACTTGAATGCCAATATGATGCCGGGCATGATGCCTGGTTCAGAGTTGCAGATGCAGGAGCTGCGCACCAGGCCGTAAGTCAGGCGCTGCGGCCGCCGGCGCTAGCGCCGGTCTGAGGGGCACCTCGACAAACCGTAGCGAGCAAGCTCGCGATATTAACTTTGCGCGTTGAGTAGCGGAGCCGTACGCAGGTACGGGGGCGCCGAGCCGGTGAGCAACGGAGACGCGAGAGCGGCTGCGCAGTAGGTTTTTCGAGGTGCCCTGGGCTGAATTAATCGTAATAGTACGTCCCGCGCGGCACGCTGTCGGCCTGCACCAGTTCCATTTCCTTCAGGTCGGGCTTGCGTTCCCACCAGATAAGCCAGCCGCGCCTGCGGTCTTCCAGCACCTCGGGATGCTGGTCCATATAGCCATTTAAGAATTGCTCGAATTCAGAGACATAGCCGCCGTGGCCGGGACGGTAGGGCCGTGGTTTGCGCAACATGATTTGCCTCTCGATGATGGCTACCGAAGGTAGACATGGCGGCGCTTTCCGGGTTCCCCTGTACCGGGAACTTCCTGCCGGCCGCTAAGGGGCGGGCGGCGGCAGATTGCGCGTGGCGGCGTTGATCTGGTGCATAGGAATCTTCGGCGTGCGGTCGGCGTTCAGCAAGCCGTTCGCTTCCTGGAAGGTGTCGGCGAACTGGGTATAGCAAAAGCCGCTGAACATCGACGTCTCGTTGACCACTGCCAGCAAGTCGCGGTAACGCTGGTAAAAGGCGGCGGCGGAGTCGGCCCGGGAATAGCCCCAGGTATGCTGTTCTTCCGACTTGCGAGTGTCGTAAGCGATGCCGCCGAACTCGGTCAGCACGATGGGCTGGCCGCGATGCGGAAAGCCGTCCAGGGTCAGGATGCGCCCGCCTGGCCGGCGCTGGTCGAACAGGGTGCGCACAGGGTCGGTCACTTCGTAGCGCGCCTTCAGGCGTTGCGGCGAATCATCATAGTCGTGGATGCCGAGGACGTCCGTGGCCGACGCTTCCCAGCCGTCGTTGCCGATCACCGGACGGGTCGCGTCGAGCATGCGCGTCATGTGGTACAGCGCTTCCACCGCATTCCGGTGCGCCTGCATGGAAGTCAGGTTGGGGACGCCCCAGGATTCGTTGAACGGCACCCAGACGATGACGCAGGGGTGGCTGTAGTCGCGTTCAATGGCTTGCGTCCATTCCTTCACCAGCCGAGTCATCGAGCGCGGGCTGAAGACGTATGCGGAAGGCATTTCTTCCCAGACCAGCAGGCCCAGTTTGTCGGCCCAGTACAGGTAGCGCGGATCTTCGATCTTCTGGTGTTTGCGCACGCCGTTGAAGCCCATTTCCTTGGCCAGCTCGACGTCGCGGCGCAGGGCGGCGTCGGACGGCGCCGTCATCAGGGTGTCGGGCCAGTAACCCTGGTCCAGCACCAGCCGCAGCGGATAGGGCCGGCCGTTCAGCATCAGGCGGTCGCGGTTGATGGCGACCGAACGCAGGGCGGTGTAGGAGCGGACCCGGTCGAGTTCCCGTTCGCCGCAGCGCAGGATCACCTCGGCGTCGAGCAGGGTCGGGCGTTCCGGACTCCAGAGTAATTCGTTGCGCGAGTCGTCGATGCCGGGATCGGTGAGGACGATCTTGCGGCTGGCTTCCTGGCCGATCAGAATGTAATGGTCGTCCGCCAACAGCTTGTCGCCATGCCACAGCTTGACTTCGACCATCAGGCCGTCCTTGATCGCGCCGGTGGCGAGGATTTCGCAGCCGATCTCGAAACCGTCGAAGTGCGGCGTCCAGCGCAAGGTGCTCAGATGGGTCGCCGCCACCGGCTCGATCCAGACGGTTTGCCAGATGCCGGTGGTGCGCGGATACCAGATCGAATGCGGCTGGCGCTGCCAGTCTTGCTTGCCGCGTGGTTTGGCCAGGTCGAAGGGATCATCCTCGACCTGGACCACGATGGTCTGTACGGCGCCGCTTTGCAGCGCATCGGTGATGTCGGCCGAAAACGGCGTGTGGCCGCCCTCGTGTTCGGCCACGAAAGTGCCGTTGACCCAGACGCGCGCGGTGTAATCGACGGCGCCGAAATGCAGGATGCAGCGCTCGCCCGGCCCGGCTACCTCGAATTCGCGCCGGTACCAGCAGACGGCGTGGAAATCCTGGTCGCCGATGCCGCTGGCCTCCGACTCGGGCGCAAACGGCACGGCGATGCGCCGCTCCCAGGCTATCGCGTCGACGGGAGAACGATAGCGGCGCTCGTCGTCGAAAGTGAAGTCCCATTCGCCGTTCAGCGAGGTCCAGTTGTCGCGCACCAGTTGCGGCCGCGGATAGGCGAAATCATGCATGGCGTTCTCTCGTGTCTTGTGGTTGCCACCCCGCTGTGGTTGACATCCCGTTCTCTCAGCCGCGCTTTAGGTGTGTATTTAGGTGTGCATCCCGGGTCTGCGCCAACCGCATTTATCGTATCAACCTTTATCTTTGGCCGCAGCCCAATTCGGCATGGCAACTTAGAGCACATTCCAGTAGGTAATGCCCTATTGGAATGTACTCTTAGCTCTCGGCCGCGTAAAAAATTTCGCCAGTCAGCGCAGCGGCTTGCCTCTTTCGCTTGCTATTTCCTATGGATATCGTGCGCACCCGGCGTCGCGGCGAAGACTATATTGGTCTGTCCGCCGGCACGATCGCCGGCAGCGCCGCCAAAGGAGAAATCGCATGAAACAGACCAGGGAGAAGGAAACAAACGCAGCCGTACCGGCGAAAAATGCCGACAAGCATAGCGAATCCCTCACGCCGTCCGCCATCGCGCCGGAGCCGCGCGCCCGCTCGGAAGGATTGCTGCCGGCCGAAGGCGGCGATGGCGACGCGACCGGCGAGGGCGACCGCGCCGGCGTGGCGGAAGAGGTCAGTCTGGATCAGCAATCGGAGCAGGCCCGGCGGGTCGGCCGCATGCCCGATGAACTTGGCGAGGGCGGCGGCGCAAGCGAGGCGCCGCCTGCCGCCGCGGGACACTGAGGGACGGCGGCCGGTGCTTTATTCCCGGGCTGATAGGAAATTTATGCATGCCTGCAAGAGCCTCTAGCCATGCGCTTGCATGCGTTCACAAATCCTACATTAGCGCGGCGGATACGCTGATCCTCGTTGCTGGCTTTCAGCGGCAAGATGACTTTTCTTCCTCATCAAAGCGCTGCTGCGGCAAGCATCCGCTCGCCACAGAACTGGAAAACAAACGATGCCTCCACCACCTCCCACGCTGGCCCATGAAACTCCGGCGCCGCCGCGCCGCTCCGCAGGCCTGACTGCGCCGCGGAGCGGCGCCTGGCTGCGGCGCATGCTGGCCTTTGCCGGCCCGGGCTATCTGGTGGCGGTCGGCTATATGGACCCGGGCAACTGGGCCACGGACCTGGCGGGCGGCTCGGCATTCGGTTATGCGCTGTTGTGGGTGGTTCTGCTGGCTAGCCTGATGGCGATGCTGTTGCAGGTGCTGGCGGCGCGGCTGGGCATCGTCACCGGCCTCGATTTGGCGCAGGCTTGCCGCAGCTATTCCCATCCGCGCACGGTGGTGTGGCAATGGCTATTGTGCGAAATGGCGATCTGCGCCTGCGATCTCGCCGAGGTCATCGGCACGGCGATCGGTCTGAAACTGTTGTTCGGCATTCCCTTGCCTTGGGGCGTAGCCATTACCGTCGCCGACGTGCTGGTGATCCTGTGGTTGCAGCGGCATGGCTTCCGCTATCTGGAAGCGCTGGTCATCAGCCTGTTTGCGATCGTGCTGGCCTGTTTCTCGGTCACGCTGGCGCTGGCGCAGCCGGCCTGGTCCGAGGTAGGCGCCGGCTTCCTGCCCTCGCTGCACACGGTGACGGACGCGGCCCGGCTGTATGTGGCGATCGGCATCATCGGCGCCACAGTCATGCCGCATAACCTGTACCTGCATTCGGCGGCCGTGCAGCGGCGCGGCGTCGAGCGCAGCCGGCCAGGCAAAAGCGAAGCGCTGGCCTTCGCCGCCATCGACGTCGTGATCGCCCTGACGCTGGCGCTGTTCGTCAATGCGGCGATCCTGGTCACTGCGGGCGCGGTGTTCCATGCCCATGGTTATCACCAGGTCGCCGAGCTGCAGGATGCCTATCGATTGATCGGTCCGGTCACCGGCACGGCGCTGGCGGCGCTGCTGTTCGGCACGGCCCTGCTGGCCTCGGGACAGAGTTCCTCGGTGACCGCCACGCTGGCCGGCCAGATCATCATGGAAGGCTTTTTGCAATTGAAAATGCCGACCTGGATACGGCGCCTGGCGACGCGCCTGCTGGTGGTCGCGCCGACGCTGGTGGTGACGCTGCTGTATGACGATGCCGGCATTGCCCGTTTGCTGATACTGAGCCAGGTCATGCTCAGCCTGCAACTTCCATTCGCCATGTTTCCGCTGTTGCGTTTTACTTCCAGTAAAAAAATCATGGGCGATTTCGCCAGCGGGCCGGCGGTCGCCGCGGTCGCCTGGGCAATGATGGCCGGGGTGTCTGCGCTCAACCTGCTGCTGGCTTGGAGGACGCTGTCCGGCTGACCCCGGACGGGATGCCAATAAGGGGAGGAAGGCAAGCATGTGAACATAAAAACGACTGCCGCTGCAATTTCATGAGCACGCTGCGCGCTTGTTGCCGCACCATCAGGTGTGGTCTGGCCGCCGTGCATCCATACTAACGATCCGCAAGGGAAAGGGGAAATCAGCATGCCAACCATCATCGTGTTTTGCCATCTGCGTTGGAACTTCGTCTATCAGAGGCCACAGCAATTGTTATCGCGGCTGGCGCAACATTACCGTGTCATCCTGGTTGAGGAGCCGGTATTCCATGCCGGCGAAAGTTTCATGAAAACGTCGACGCCGGCGCCGAATGTCACCGTGTTCCAGCCGCACACGCCGGTACAGGCGGCGGGTTTTCACGACGACCAGATTGCCTTGCTACAACCGATGATGGCGCAACTGGCGCCGGCCGGCGAAGATCCTGTCGTCTGGTTTTATACGCCGATGGCGCTGCCCTTGCTGCAGCAATTGCATCCCAGCCTGGTGGTCTACGATTGCATGGACGAGCTGGCCGCCTTCAGGAATCCGCCGAAGCAGTTGCTGCAGCGCGAGACCGCCTTGCTGAACGTCGCCGACCTGGTCTTTACCGGCGGCCCCAGCCTGTATGAAGCCAAGCGCGCGCGCCATGCCAATGCCCACTGCTTCCCCAGCAGCGTCGACGCGCTGCATTTCGGCCGCGCGCTCGAGCGCAGCCACGACCATCCGGCGCAGGCCGGCCTGTCCGGCCCGCGCCTGGGGTTTTACGGCGTCATCGACGAACGCTTCGATCCGGCCCTGATCGCCGCCTTGGCCGATACGCATGCGGATTGGCAGATCGTGCTGGTCGGCCCGGTCGTCAAGGTCGATCCGGCCGCGCTGCCGCAGCGTCCGAACGTGCATTACCTGGGGCAGCGCAGCTATGCGGAGTTGCCGCGCTTCCTGGCCGGTTGGGATGTCTGCTTGTTGCCGTTCGCGCTGAATGAAGCGACGCGTTTCATCAGCCCGACCAAGGTGCTGGAATACATGGCGGCGGAATTACCCATCGTCAGTACGGCAATCACCGACGTCGCCGTGCCTTACGGCGATATCGTCGCCATCGCCGCCGATGCGCCAGCCTTCATCGCCGCCTGCGAGGCCGCGCTGGCCGCGCCGCCGCGGCAAAGACAGGCGATGACGGCGCGCATGCGCGCGATCGTCGCGAATACGTCCTGGCAGGCGACTGCCGATAAAATGCGCGCGCTGCTGGAAACGGCGGCGTCGGCGCGCAAGGCCGGCCTCCTGGCCGCCGGCGCCGCGGCGAAGGCCGCCGAGCTGGCCGGTGCCGGCGACAAGCCCAAGGTCAATCCGCTGCGCACCTCCGCTGCGCTGACGGCGGTGGGCTGCATCGTCGCCGGCGCCGGGCCGACCGGGCTGTCGGCCGCCTATCACTTGGGTGCGGATACCCTGCTGCTGGAGCGCAACGCCACGGTGGGCGGCTGGTGCCGTTCGATCCAGGACCAGGGTTTCACCTTCGACCATGCCGGCCACATCATGTTTTCCAACGATCCTTATGTGTTGA
>DASYLQ010000259.1:0-1793 GCA_036009485.1 Janthinobacterium sp. | reverse complement strand
GAAGTCGATCTCGCGGCCCTCGGCGTCGTCCATCACGCCCTTGTCGAAGACCTGGAAGAACAGCTCCAGCACGTCCGGATGGGCCTTTTCCACCTCGTCGAGCAGCACCACGCTATAGGGATTGCGCCGCACCGCCTCGGTCAGCACGCCGCCCTCGCCGTAGCCGACGTAGCCTGGCGGCGATCCCTTCAGGCCCGAGACGCTGTGCGCCTCCTGGTATTCGCTCATATTGATCGTGACGAGCTTGCGCTCGCCGCCGTACAGCGCATCGGCCAGCGCCAGCGCGGTTTCGGTCTTGCCGATGCCGGAAGGGCCGACGAAGAGGAACACGCCCTTCGGCTTGTTCGGGTCGTCGAGGTTGGCGCGCGCCGTGCGCACGCGCCGGGCCACCGCCTCGATCGCGTGGGATTGGCCCAGCACGCGCTCTTCCAGCATGTGCTTCAGGCGCAGCACGGTCTTGATCTCGTCCTTGACCATCTTGCCGAGCGGGATGCCGGTCCAGCCGGCGACGATTTCCGCCACCACGTGGCCGTCCACCTGCACCGGCACCATCGGCGTCTCGCCCTGCAAGGCTTTCAATTCCAGCATCATCGCCTGCAGGTCGCGGCTTTGGCTGGTCTCCTTCACGGCATCCTTAGCGGCCGCTTCCAGCGCCAGCCGCGAGGCCATGATCTGCCGGGTCAGCGCCTTTTCCTTTTCCCAGCGCTGCAGCAGCGCGGCATGCTCGGCGCCGGCCGCCGCGCGCGCCGCGCGCAGGTCGGCCAGCCGCGCAGTATGGACGCCGCCGCTGCTTTTTTCGCGCTCCAGCGCCGCCGCCTCGGCGTCGATGCGTTCCAGCTTGCGGCCCAGGTTTTCAATCAAGGCCGGCGTGGCGTTCTGTCCCAGCGCCACCTTGGCGCAGGCGGTATCGAGCACGCTGATGGCCTTGTCCGGCAGTTGCCGGCCCATGATGTAGCGATGCGACAGGCGCACCGCCTCGGTGATCGCCTCGTCGTAGACGCGCACATTGAAATGCTTTTCCATCAGCGGCGCCATGCCGCGCAACATGGCGCAGGCCAGTTCCTCTCCCGGTTCCTCGACCTTGACGACCTGGAAACGGCGCGCCAGCGCGGCGTCTTTCTCGAAGTATTTCTTGTACTCGCCCCAGGTGGTGGCGGCGATGGTGCGCAGTTCGCCGCGCGCCAGCGCCGGCTTGAGCAGGTTGGCGGCGTCGTTCTGGCCGGCTTGGCCGCCGGCCCCTATCATCGTGTGCGCCTCGTCGATGAACAGGATGACTGGATGCGGACTCTTTTTCACTTCGTCGATGACGTTTTTCAGGCGATTCTCGAACTCGCCCTTGACGCTGGCGCCGGCCTGCAGCAGGCCCATGTCGAGGGTATGGATTTCCACGCCTGCCAGGATGTCGGGCACGTCGCCCAGCGCGATGCGCAGCGCCAGTCCCTCCACCACGGCGGTCTTGCCGACGCCGGCCTCGCCGGTCAGGATGGGATTGTTCTGGCGCCGCCGCATCAGGATGTCGATGGCCAGGCGGATTTCCATGTCGCGGCCGATGACCGGATCGACCTTGCCCTCGCGCGCGCGCGCAGTCAGGCTGGCGGTGAACTGGTCCAGCGCCGGCGTCTTCGAGGCGCCGGCCTGGCTGGCCAGTTCGCCGACCGGATCGGCGCCGCCGCCCTCGCCGCCCTCGCCGCCGGCGGCAACCGGCACGGCTTCCTGCGAGCCGGCGGCGATCCTGTCGAGATGGTGCTTGATGTCGTCGAGCCTGAATTTATCGAACAGTTTCGACCCGCGGT
>DASYLQ010000258.1:0-6379 GCA_036009485.1 Janthinobacterium sp. | reverse complement strand
CAAATCCGCGCCGGCACACTGGCGGCCGACGTGGTGCCGTCGCGCAATTGGGAAAATCCTTTACAGGCGCAAATGTTCCAGGGTCTGCTGTATTACTGGCTGGCCTTGCCGCAACTGGCCGGGCGCAAGCGCGAATTGCTCGATCTGGCCGGGCGTGCCGACGCCGCCGGTTTTTATTTCATTTCCGCCCAGGCAGCCGGATTGCTGGGCCAGCTCGGCGATCCGGAACAGGAACGTTACGCGCGCACATTGCGCGAGCGTTATGGCTTCGCCGACCTGTCGGCGTGGTTCGAGCGCCAGGAAGCGTGGCAGCGCCAGCTGACCGCGCTGATCAACCTGCAAGGTCCGGCCGCGGCCGCGGACAACAGCGGCGGCGCCGGCGTTTCGCGGCTGGTGTGGATGCTGCATTTCGACCCGCGCTCGGCGGCGATCGAACTGGAGCCGCGCGAACAAAAGCGCGACGCCCGCGGCATATGGAGCAAGGGCCGGGCGATGGGCTTGAAACGCCTGAGCGAAGAAGCACCGTCCATCGCCTTCCTGACGGCGCAGGATGTGCGGGTGGCCGCGGCGATCACCCCGCAGCGTTTGTATTATTCGTCGGCGCTGCAGTATGCATTCAAGATCGACAAGGCGATTGCCGCGCTGGCCGGCCATCCCCTGGTGTATTGGCAAGAGGCGCCCGACACCCGCGTCGAGCTGCTGGCCGGCGCGCCGGAACTGCTGATCAAGGCGCATGGCGGCCAGCTCTGGCTCAGCCTGAATCCGCCGGTTCCCGACAAGGACACCAACGTCGTCGTCATCAAGGAAACGCCGACGCGCCTGCGCATCGTGAATATCCTGGACGAGCACAGGCGCATCGCCGCCATCGTCGGCGAAGGCTTGGCCGTGCCGCTGCATGCGGAAAAACAAGTGCTGCAAGCGATAGGCGCGATCTCTTCGCTGGTCACCGTGCAATCCGACATAGGCGGCGCCAACGACGTCGAGCAAGTAATCGCGGACGCCCGCCTGCATGTGCATTTGCTGCCCTACCAGCAAGGCTTGAAAATGCAGATCCTGGTGCGTCCGCTGGCCGGCGGCGCCTATTACGCGCCCGGCAGCGGCGCCGAAAGCGTGTTTGCCGAACTGGGCGGCAAGCCGGTGCAAACCCGGCGCAATCTGAACGCGGAAAGGGAGGCCCAGCGCCAGTTGATCGGCAAGTGCCTGGCGCTGGAAGAGGCGGAAGAAGAACACGGCGAATGGCTGCTGGGCCAGCCCGCCAGTTGCCTGCAATTGCTGGTCGAATTGCAGGAACGCGATCCGGCCGGCCTTGTGCTGGCCTGGCCGGAAGGCGAATCCTTCCGCGTCAGCAAGCGCATCGAATCAAAACAGATGCGCCTGACCATCAAGAGCGAGCGCGACTGGTTTGCCGCCAGCGGCCAGTTGCAAATCGATGAAGACAAGGTGATGGACTTGAGCACCTTGCTCGCGCTGATGCAAAACAGCCAAAGCCGCTTCGTCGCGCTGGGCGAAAACCAGTTCCTGGCGCTCAGCGACGAATTGCACCGGCGCCTGTCGGAACTGGCCGCCTACGGCGAACGGCATGGCAAGGACGTGCGCGTGCATCCGCTGGCCGCCTTCGCGCTGGAAGAGCTGGCCGCCGACATCGACGCCGTCAAGGCGGACAAGATGTGGAAAGTACATCTGGCGCGGATGCGGGAGCAGGCGGCTTTCCAGCCGCAACTGCCGAGCACCCTGCAAGCCGAGTTGCGCGACTACCAGCTGGCCGGCTTCGAATGGCTGGCGCGGCTGGCGCACTGGGGCGTCGGCGCCTGCCTGGCCGACGACATGGGCCTGGGCAAGACCCTGCAGGCGCTGGCGCTGATGCTGTCGCGCGCGCCGCAAGGGCCGGCCCTGGTGATCGCGCCGACCTCGGTCTGCCTGAACTGGCAAAGCGAGGCCTTGCGTTTCGCCCCCACGCTGAAGATCAAGCTGTTCGGCGGCGGCGACCGCAACGAGGCGCTGGCGAATTTGCAGCCTTTCGACTTGGTCATCGCCAGTTATGGCTTGCTGCAGCAGGAAGCGGCGCTGTTCGCCGGCGTGCAATGGCATACCATCGTGCTCGACGAGGCGCAGGCGATCAAGAACGGCGCCACCAAGCGCTCGCAGGCGGTGATGGCGCTACAGGGCGATTTCCGCATGGTGGCCACCGGCACGCCGCTGGAAAATCACCTGGGCGAATTGTGGAACCTGTTCCGCTTCATCAATCCCGGCTTGCTCGGCAACCTCGACCAATTCAACCTGCGCTTCGCCGGGCCGATCGAAAAGGCCCAGGACAAGCGCGCCGAGGCGGGCGCGCGGCTGCGCCTGCGGCGCCTGATCCAGCCCTTCATCTTGCGCCGCACCAAGTCGCAAGTGTTGGCCGAATTGCCCTCGCGCACGGAGATCGTGCTGCAAGTCGATTTATCGGCGCAGGAAACGGCGCTATACGAATCGCTGCGCCGCGCCGCGCTGGAAAAGCTGGCGGCGGTGCAGGGGCCGGCGTCGAAAAAAGCGATCCAAATCCTGGCGGAAATGATGAAGCTGCGCCGCGCCTGCTGCAATCCGCAACTGGTGGCGCCGGAACTGGGCCTGGCCAGCAGCAAATTGGCGGCCTTCGCCGAACTGCTGTCCGGCCTGCTGGAAAACCGCCACAAGGTGCTGGTGTTCAGCCAGTTCGTCGACCATTTGACGCTGATCCGCCAGCACCTGGAAGAGCACGGCGTCGCTTATCAATATCTGGACGGTTCGACGCCCATGCATGAGCGCAAGGCCCGCGTCGACGCCTTCCAGGCCGGCCAGGGCGAGGTCTTCCTGATCAGCCTGAAGGCGGGCGGCATGGGCATCAACCTGACGGCGGCCGATTACGTCATCCATATGGATCCGTGGTGGAATCCGGCGGTCGAGGACCAGGCCTCGGACCGCGCCCACCGCATGGGCCAGTTGCGCCCGGTGACCATCTACCGCCTGGTGGCCAGGCACACGATAGAGGAAAGCATCGTCGACCTGCACCAGCACAAGCGCGACCTGGCCGACAGCTTGCTGGAAGGCAGCGACATGGCGGCGCGCCTGTCGGCCGGCGAGATGATGAGCATGCTGCAAGAGGGATTGAAACGCTAGCGAGGGGCCGGGTTCCAGCCCGGTCCATTGCCGCCCGCGGCCAATCCATGCCATCATTCGATTTCGATTGTTAGCCCGATGCGCCATGGACCAAGACACCAGCAGCACCATCTCCGCCACCGCCATCCACCTGTGCGGCAAATCCTGGACCGCGTATATCGGCACTTTCATTCTCGCACTGCTGCTGTTTTTCGCCGTGCTGCCGCTGGCCTTCCAGTGGAGCGAACTGGTCGCCGCCGGCGTGCTGGCCGCCTCGGCGCTGATCGTCGGCTACCGCGTGCTGGCCATCCGCAGCGTGCAACTGTATTACGACGACGTCGGCGTCTGGCTGTATTCCGGCATCCTGCCGTGGACCAAGGGCGTCATCGGCGTCAAATGGCGCGACATGGATGAAGCCACCTTCGAGTCGGGCTTCTGGAACTGGCTATTCAAATCATATGCGATCCGCATCGGCCACCGCTTCACCAAGTCCAGCGAAATCTACCAGCCCAGCATGGCGCGCGGCAAGGATGCCGTGGCGACCTTGAACGCTCAACTGCAAACCATGATACGCAGCCGCACAATTGTATAAATAGCATTGCTTCGCTTGCAGCCTTTCACGGATGACGCAAGCCTGCCGTTTGGTGCTAATCTGGCGCGCGGCAATATACCTTCCCCTAGGGCATGTGCGCCTTGCTCAACACTCAAGAGACTGACACGATGATCAAAACCAAATTGGCGCTGGGCGCATTGCTGACGGCGTTTGTCCTCGCCCCCGCCGCCGCCGATGCCGCGGCCAAAAAATCGCACGCCAAAGCGCACAAGCACGGCAAGGCCGCGGCCAAGGCCGCGTCGCCGGGCGCCGCCAGGCCGGCCGCCGGCCGCAAGGCCGCCGCCGCCGGCGCCGTCCGCGCTATCGGCACCAGCGCGGCCGAAGGGCGCCAGGACCGCGGCTTCGACACCCTGACCGGCCAATTCCTGAATGCGCTGTGGCGCATCGATCCGGATACCGCGGTCTCGGTCGGCAAATACGATACCGCCGCCACGCTGAACATCCCCGACGCCGCCTTCCGCGCCCAGGAACTGGCTTTCATCGACGAATGGCTGGGCAAGTTCGGCGCCATCGACACCCGCCGCCTGTCGCCGAAACAAAGGGCCGACCTGGCCATCCTGCTCAACAAGCTGAATGCCGACCGCTGGTACCTGAGCACCTTCCGCGAGTTCGAATGGAATCCTTCGCTGTACAACGTGGCGGCGCCGATCGACCTGATCCTCACCACCGATTACGCTTCCGAACCGCAACGCCTGCGCACTCTGCTCAAGCGCATCGCCGGCGTGCCCGCGTATTACCAGGCGGCGCAGGCGAGCATCGTCAACCCGACGCGCGAACATGTGCAACTGGCGATCGCCCAGGCGCCCGGGGTGCTGACGGTGCTGGACCAGCTCGGCCAAAAGGCCCAGGCGTCCATCCTGAATCCGGAAGAAAAGCAGTTGTACGGCGAGCGCATCGCCGCCTCGCGCGCCGCCGTACAAGGCTATGTGGCCTGGTTGTCCGACCTCGACCAGACGCTGCAAAAGACTGGCGCGCGTTCCTTCCGCATCGGCAAGGAATTGTATGAGCAAAAATTCGCCTTCGATATACAGTCGGCCAGCACGGCCGAGCAGACTTATCAAAAGGCCTTGGCGGCGCGCGAGCAATTGCTGGCCAAGATGAGCGACCTGTCCGACGAGTTGTGGGCCAAGACCATGGGCGATGCGCCCAAGCCGGCCGAGCGCAACGACAAAATCGGCATGGTGATCGACAAGCTGTCGGCCAACCATGTGGCGCCGGCCGATTTCGTGCCCGAGATCAAGCGTGAAATCCCCGTGCTGCAAGAATGGGTGAGCAGCCACAAGCTGCTGACGCTGGATCCGGACAAACCGCTGGAAGTGCGCCAGACGCCGGCCTACCAGAGCGGCGTGGCCGGCGCCAGCATCAATGCGCCGGGCCCGTACCGGCCGCAAGACCGCACCTATTACAATGTGACGCCGCTCGACAACTTGACGCCGGAACAGGCCGAGAACACGCTGCGCGAATACAACCACTGGATCCTGCAGATCCTGAATATCCACGAAGCCATTCCCGGCCATTATGCGCAACTGATCTACGCCAACCGCTCGCCCTCCATCGTCAAGTCCCTCTTCGGCAACGGCGCCATGGTCGAAGGCTGGGCCGTGTATGGCGAACGGATGATGCTGGAATCGGGTTATGGCGACAATGCGCCCGAGATGTGGCTGATGTATTCGAAGTGGAATTTGCGCAGCGTCACCAACACTATCCTCGACTACGGCGTGCACGTGCTCGGCATGACGAAGGAAGAGGCGATGGACTTGCTGACCAAACAAGCCTTCCAGACGTCCAGCGAGGCGGAAGAGAAATGGCATCGCGTGCAACTGAGCTCGGTGCAACTGACCAGCTATTTCAGCGGCTACAGCGAGATCATGGAATTGCGCGAACAACGCAAGCAAGCGCTGGGCGCCCGTTTCAACCTGAAGCAATTCCATGACCAATTTCTCAGCTACGGCAGCGCGCCGGTACGGGTCATCAAGGAGCTGATGCAATAAGAGGTTTATCGCAGCACTGGCGGACGTAAAAAAGCCGCTGCCTTATCGCACCTCGTTATACACAAGTCTGCTGCGCACCGGTTCTGCGTGACGCACGCATCGTTTTTACCGCGACGTGAACATCCTTCAAGGCCAACCAGATCGTCTTGACGCCGGGTTCGCCGTCGCCCTTGCGGTCCAGGAAGCCACCCAGGCATGCGATTTGGCGCAGTACATCGTTCAGCCGTGGTTTCGCAGAGTCAACCCGAAACGCCGCCAGCTTACAAGGGATGTGGTAAGTCATTGAAAGTTAACGGTTTTTCGCGGCTTCGCGGATGACGGTCAGACTTTTGTATAACGAGGTGGACTTGCTCCACCACGTTGCGGAAATGTGTTGAACCCGCTCTCCGAACGGAGATTCAATCATTTACAACTGTAGTATCAGATGCAAATACGATTGCGATCAATAGGATCTATCATCAGAGAAATTATTGCCCCAAAGAATTGATATATGTTAACTTATATCTAGAGCCTCACGATATCTTATTTTTTTGGAAAATCAGTCCGACCTACATTGCCATTACCGGCGCCAAGGAATACAAATGAAGCCGTTGATTCTGGGGTTTGTCGCTGTGCTTGCCTCAGCGAGTGCCGCTGAGCCTAGTAGAGACGTCGCTGGCAG
>DASYLQ010000257.1:0-13152 GCA_036009485.1 Janthinobacterium sp. | reverse complement strand
TGATGGGCGGTTCGCTGGGCGGCATGCAGGCGCTGGCCTGGAGCACCATGTTCCCCGAGCGCCTGCGCCATTGCCTGGTGATCGCCTCGACGCCCAAGCTGACGGCGCAAAACATCGCCTTCAACGACGTCGCTCGCCAGGCCATCCTGACCGACCCGGACTACCGCGGCGGCGATTTCTATGAGCACGGCGTGGTGCCGAAAAACGGCTTGCGCGTGGCGCGCATGATCGGCCACATCACCTATCTGTCGGACGACGACATGGCGGAAAAATTCGGCCGCCGCCTGCGCGACGCCGCCAAGACCGGCGACTACCAGTTCGGCTTCGGCATCGACTTCGAGATCGAGTCCTACCTGCGCTACCAGGGCGACAAGTTCTCCGAATATTTCGACGCCAATACCTATCTGCTGATCACCAAGGCGCTCGATTACTTCGACCCGGCGCGCGCCTATGGCGGCGACCTGGCGGCGGCGCTGGCGCAGACGCGCGCCAAGTTCTTCCTCGCCTCCTTCAGCACCGACTGGCGCTTCGCGCCCGAGCGCAGCCGCGAGATCGTGCAGGCGCTGATCAGCAACCGGCGCCAGGTCAGCTATGCCGAAATCGACGCGCCGCACGGCCACGACGCCTTCCTGCTCGAGGACCCGCGCTACATGAACCTGGTGCGCGCCTATTACGGCCAGGTGTGGGCCGAAACCGCGGCCCTGCCGTCTTCAGCCTTCACCGCAGACAAGGAGTACGCATGAATTTCGACGAGTTGAGCGCGGCCCGCCCCGACCTCGCCTTCATCGCCCACTGGGTGCCGAAAAACGCCCACGTGCTGGACGTCGGCTGCGGCGACGGCGTCATGCTGCACTACCTGCAAAGCGACAAGGCTTGCAGCGGCTACGGCATCGAGATCGCCGACGACAAGGTGCTGGAAAGCGCCCGCCGCGGCATCAACGTGGTGCAGCAGGATATGGAGAAGGGCCTGGCGATCTTCGGCGACAATACCTTCGACACGGTGCTGTGCCTGTCCTCGCTGCAGATGATGAAGCACGTCGAGCCGCTGCTGCGCGACATCGTGCGGGTCGGTTCCGAAGCCATCGTCTCCTTCCCCAACTTCGCCTACTGGCCGCACCGCGTGGCGCTGCTGAAGGGGCGCATGCCGGTGTCGAAATCGCTGCCCTACGAATGGTACGACACGCCCAACCTGCGCTGCGCCACCATCTCCGACTTCGAGGAACTGGCCAACCAGGTCGGCCTGGACGTCATCGAATGCGTGGCGCTGGGCGCCGACGGCAAGCCGGTGAGCTTCCTGCCCAGCCTGCGCGGCAGCCTGGCCGTGTTCCGCCTGAAGAAGAAGGCCGGCGCCGTTCACTGAGGACGGCGCGCCGCACCATGCCAGGCAAACAGAAGACGCCGTCCGCGCCGCCGCTGCCGCCGCCGTTGCCGATGCGCGACGGCGTCGCGCCCAGCTATCTGTGGCTGCCGGAGGGCAGCTGGGAAAACATGCTCAGCTTCCTGGTGCAGCGCTACCCGCTGGTCAGCGCGCAGAGCTGGGTCTCGCGCATGGCGCGCGGCGAAGTGGTCAACGGCGAGGGCCAGGCGCTGCGGCCGGACAGCCCGTACCGGCGCGGCATGCGCATCTTTTATTACCGCGAGCTGGAACGCGAAACGCCCATCCCCTTCCAGGAAGAGATCCTGTTCCAGGACGAGCACCTGCTGGTGGTCGACAAGCCGCATTTCCTGCCGATGATCCCGACCGGGCGCTTCGTCCAGGAGTCGCTGCTGGTGCGCCTGAAGAAAAAGCTCGGCAACGCCGACCTGACGCCGATCCACCGGCTCGACCGCGAAACGGCCGGCGTGGTGATCTTTTCATGCCGCCAGGGCAGCCGGGGCGCCTATCAATCGCTGTTCCAGAAGCGCGCCGTGGACAAGGTCTACGAGGCCCTGGCGCCATCATTGAGCGGACGGGAATTCCCCTTCACCTATCGCAGCCGCATGGTCGACGCCGGCCAGTTTTTCCTGATGCGCGAAGAGGAAGGCGAGCCGAATTCGGAAACCGTCATCGACGTCATCGAGCGGCGCGGCGCTCTCACCCTGTACCGCCTGCATCCGCACACCGGCCGCAAGCACCAGTTGCGCGTGCACCTGGCCGCGCTCGGCATCCCCATCGTCAACGACGCCTTTTATCCGGTGGCGCTGCCCTGCAAACAGGACGACGTGTCGCAGCCGCTGCAACTGCTGGCGCGGGCGATCGCCTTCGACGATCCGCTCAGCGGAGAACGGCGCCAATTCGAGAGCCGCCGCTCCTTGTAAGCGCGCTGTAAAACACTGGCTACACGCCGAGGTATTCGATGATCAGCGGGGCGTGGTCGGAAAAACGCTCCTCCTTGTAGATCGATACCGTCTGCGCCAGCGCCGCGATGCCGGGCGTGGCGACGTGGTAATCGATGCGCCAGCCGACGTTCTTGGCCCAGGCCTGGCCGCGGTTGCTCCACCAGGTATATTGCTCCTCGCGCTTGTCCAGGCCGCGATGCACGTCGACGAAGCCGGCTTCGTCGAACACCCGCGTCAGCCAGGCGCGCTCCTCGGGCAGGAAGCCGGAATTCTTTTTGTTGCCCTTCCAGTTCTTCAAGTCGATTTCATTGTGGGCGATATTCCAGTCGCCGCAGATGACCACTTCGCGGCCCTCGGCCCTCAATTGCAGCAGGTGCGGCAGGAACAGGTCCATGAAGCGGAACTTGGCTTCCTGGCGCTCCGGCGAGGACGAGCCGGACGGGCAGTAGACGGAAATGACGGTCAGATTGCCGAAATCGCAGCGCACGTAGCGGCCTTCGGCGTCGAATTCCGGGCTGCCGAAACCGATCAGTACCGCGTCCGGCGCCGCCTTGCTATAGATGCCGGTACCGGAATACCCCTTCTTTTCGGCGTAGTGGAAATGGCCGTGGTAATTGCCGGGATTGAGGAATTGCGGCGTCATGTCGGAGGCTTGCGCCTTCAATTCCTGGACGCAGATGAAATCGGCCGATTGCGCCGCCATCCAGGTAAAAAAGCCTTTTTTGGCGGCGGAACGAATCCCGTTCAAATTGGCGGAAATGATTTTTGGCATAGGGGAGCGGGCAAAGGCGAATCAGGTTAAAGATAAGGATAAACCGGGCCGCCGGCCGGCCGGGATGGATTGTCTCGCCGGGGCGGGCGGATTAGAATACAGGCACTTCAAATCAAAGGGAATATCGTGGACAATTTACGGCAGCAGTTTATCGCGTTTTCAGTCGAGACGGGAGTCTTGCGCTTCGGCGAATTCATGACCAAGGCTGGCCGCCTGTCGCCCTACTTCTTTAACGCGGGCCTGTTCCACGACGGCGCCACGTTGGGACGGCTGGCGCAATTCTATGCCCAGACCCTGCTCGATTCCGGCATCGAATTCGACATGCTGTTCGGCCCCGCCTACAAGGGCATCACGCTGGCCTCCGCCACCGCTGTCGCGCTGGCCGGCAAGGGCCGCAACACTTCCTACGCCTACAACCGCAAGGAAGCCAAGGCGCACGGCGAAGGCGGCACCATCGTCGGCGCCAAATTGCAGGGCAAGGTGGTGATCATCGACGACGTCATTTCGGCCGGCACCTCGGTGCGCGAATCGGTGCAGTTGATCCGCGCCGCCGGCGCCGAACCGTGCGCCGTGCTGATCGCGCTCGACCGCATGGAGCGCTCCGGCCCCGAGGGCCAGTTGACGCCGCATTCGGCGGTGCAGGAAGTCGGCCGCGAGTATGGCATTCCGGTCATCTCGATCGGCAACCTGGACGACTTGTTCGCCTACCTGTCGCGCGCCGGCGACGACCCGGAACTGCTGAAGCACCACGCGGCGGTGACGGCGTATCGCGAGCGTTATGGCGTGGTGTAAGCCGGCATAGTCATTTTGTTAGTTTTAAAAGGGACACTTCGGTGTTCCTTTGCATTTCAAATCCTTATTTGAAGCGCTCATTTCGAGCAGGCTGCTTCTGCTGCACCAATTCCGCTTTTCATTGGCTCTGGTCAACCGCGTGACGCGACGAACTGATTGACATTTTCTGCCGTTTCGCGTTTAATTTCTGTAATAACAGAAATTAAAGAAATGAGAGAAATGATGTCCCTCAGTCCGACCGCACAGAAATTCATCCTGCACTGGGGCGAGATGGGTGCCCGCTGGGGCGTCAACCGCACCGTGGCCCAGATCCACGCGCTGCTGTTCCTGTCCGACCGTCCCCTGGCGGCGGAAGACATCGCCGAGTCGCTGATCGTAGCGCGCTCGAACGTGAGCAACAGCCTGAAGGAACTGCAAAGCTGGAAGCTGATCCGCGCGACGCACCTGATGGGCGACCGGCGCGACCATTTCATCGCCCTGCAAGATGTGTGGGAAATTTTCCGCGTCATCGTCGAGGAGCGCAAGCGGCGCGAGATCGATCCTACCCTGACCGTGCTGCGCGAATGCGCCATCGAAGGCTGGCAGGATGCGGCATTGGAAAAGGGCTCGCTCGATCGCATGAACGAAGTGCTGCAATTTCTCGAAATGCTGGGCGCCAGCTACGACGACTACAAGCACCTGCCGCCCGCCACCATGCAGCGCTTTCTCAAGATGGGCGGCAAGGTGGCGCGCTTCCTCGGCAGCGAGGACAAGGACCCGGCATCGTGAGCGGCGCGCAACTGACCCTCTACTACGATGGCAAGTGCGCGTTCTGCGCGCGCGAAATGACACGCTTGGCCGGCTGGGACAGGGCCGGCCGGCTCGATTTCGTCGACATCGCGCAAGCGGGTTTCGATCCATCCCACCTGGGCGCGAGCATGGCCGACCTGAACCGCCAGATGTACGGCCGGACCGCGCAAGGCGAGGTCGTGGTCGGCATCGACAGTATGCTGGCCGCCTACGCCCTGGCCGGGCGCGGCGCGCTGGTGTGGCCGCTACGGGTGCCGCTGTTGCGCCCGGTGCTGTCCTGGATGTATCGCCTGTTCGCCCGCCATCGCTACACGATGTCGAAACTGCTCGGCTACAAGGCACCCTTGTGCGCGGACGGCGTGTGCGGGCCTGGCAATCCATTCTTACGCGACCGGAACAAATCATGAAGCGCGAAACGCTGCGGACCTGGGCTGTGCGGGTGACCTACGCCAGTATTGCCGGGCACCTGATCGCGGGGGCATTGCTGCCGCTGATCGTCAGCTCCCCGCTGCTTGAAGGCTATCACCGCGCCATTGAAACCGCATTCTGGGGCGGCGACATTCCGCCCGCATCGCGCGCGCTGCAGACCTGGTGGATCTCGCTGTTCGGCCCGACCGTGCAGGCGACCGCCGTCTGGATGGGCGCGCTGGCCTGGATGGGCGACCGCCAGCGCAACGCATTCGCGTGGGGCGCGCTGATCGCCGGGATCGTCCTGTGGGCGCCGCAAGATATCGTCATTTCGCTACGCGCCAACTGCTGGGACAATGTTTGGCTGGACTGCGTCGCGCTCGCCGGCATGCTGCCGCCATTGTTCTACCTCTTTTTTATTGATCGCGCAAAGGCAAGGCTATGAATATCCCATCCGAAGCTGAGCTCTTCAAGAAAATTCCCGGGCCGGCATGAACATCCACCTGCTGGCGCTGCAGCTCATGGCATTCCAGGGCTGCCTGGGCGCATTCGACACCCTGTATCACCACGAGCTGACCGAAGCCCTGCCGGGCCGCGCCAGCGCCAGGCGCGAATTGTCCATCCATGCGCTGCGCGCCCTGATTTACGGCGTGCTGTTCATCGGCCTGTCGGCCTGGGCGTTCCATGGGCTGTGGGTGCTGGCGCTGCTGTTGGCGTTCATTGTCGAAATTGTGCTGACCTTGTGGGATTTCGTCGTCGAGGACCGGACCCGCCTGTTGCCGGCTACCGAACGCGTCACGCACACCGTGCTGGCAATGAACGGAGGCGCCATCGTTACGCTGCTGGTACTAAATACGCCGCCATGGCTGGCCATGCCGACGGCGCTGGTCTGGCAGCCGCAGGGCGCCTTGAGCGTGTTCCTTGCGCTATGCGGCATTGGCGTGGGTTTGTCCGGCCTGCGCGATGGATGGGCCGCGCAGGCGATCGGCAAACAGGCGCTGCGCGACAGGGCCGCCCCCGAGCTGCGCTTCAGTGAAACCGAACGCAGCTTCCTGGTTACCGGAGCGACCGGCTTCATCGGCCAGCGGCTGGTGCGCGCCTTGCTGCGCGATGGACACCGCGTCACCGTGCTGACCCGGCAGGCGCGTCAGGCGGCCTGGCTGTTCGATGGCCGGGTGGATTGCGTGAGCAGCATGGACCAGTTGCCGCCGTCGCGCCGGCTCGATGTCGTCGTCAACCTTGCGGGAGCGCGCATACTTGGCCGGCGTTGGAGCGCGGCGCGGCGCGCGGCGCTGCGCAAGAGCCGCGTCGAACTGACGCGCAAGGTCGTGGCCTGGATCGCCGCGGCCGAACACAAGCCGGCCATGATGTTGTCGGCGTCGGCCATTGGCTACTACGGCATACAGCGGCGCGGCGACGATAAGGTCCTGACCGAGAGCGACGGACCTCAGCCGATGTTCATGTCCGACCTGTGCCGCGAGTGGGAGCAAGCCGCGCAAGGCGCCGCTTCCCATGGCGTAGGCGTGGCATGCATGCGCTTCGGGCTGGTGCTGGGGACCCAGGGGGCGCTGCCGATGCTGCTGTTACCCATCAAGCTGGGGCTGGGCGGCCCGCTGGGCGGCGGCGCGCAATGGCTGTCGTGGATTCACGTGGACGACGTCATTGGCGGCATTGCGCACCTGTGCCGCGTGGGCGGAGCGGGCATCTACAACTTCACGGCGCCGGAAAGCCTGCCCCAGGCGCAGTTCAGCCGTGTAGCGGCCGCCGTGCTGCGGCGCCCCTACGGCTTTCCGACGCCGGGCTGGCCGATGCGGCTGGCGCTGGGCGAACAAGCCGACCTGCTGCTCGAAGGCCAGCGCGTCGCCCCGGAACGGCTGATGGGCAGCGGATTCGTTTTCAGCTACCCGCGCCTGGACGGCGCGCTGCGCAGCCTTATTACCTAGGGAATGATCTGTTCACCTGGAACCGGTTGCGTCGCCGTAGACGTCTGCGCTCAAGTCTGACCGGCCAGCTTTTCCACCACCGGCACCAGCGCCGCGGGACGGCAGCCATAGGCGGCGAGCCGGCCCTGCGCGCCTTCGGCCAGGTCGAGGTCATACGGCAGGCGGCCGGCGACCACCCACAGCTTTTCCTTCGGCAGCGCAGCCAGCAGGCGGCGCTGGTTTTCGACCAGCATGGCGTTATAGGTCTGCACCACGATTTGCTGCGCCCCGGCGGCGAAGGCCAGCGCCTCGGCCACTTCCTGCTCGCCGGTGTCGGCCGACAGCGCATATTCGCTCACCGTGAAGCCGGCCTGCCGCAAGTCCGGCAGCATCGAGCTGCGGGCTTCCTTGTTGCGCGCCAGCGCCACTTCATCGATCTCGCTGCGCGAACGCACTTCGACCGTGATCAGCGCGACCGGCAGCGCCTTGTCGAGCGGATGGAAAGCGCCGGCCACGCGCAGCGCCGCCTTTTGTACTTTCCTGGCCAGCGCCAGCGCCTCGGGCCGCATCAATCCCTGCGGCTGGGATGGGCGGCTGCGCCAGTCGGATACCGCCTCGATTTGCTTGAGCCGCAGCACGCGCGCCAGCGCCTCGTCGATGCGCGCCATGGCCAGCGTGCCTTGCCCGACCGCCTCGATCACGGCGTCGATGGCGGCTTGCTGGCGTTCTTCCTGGTGCGAGATCAGGACGATGTCGGCGCCGGCCCGCAAGGTCGCCACCGCGCCTTGGGCGACGCCGACGCCCTGGGCAATCGCGGCCATTTCCAGGCAGTCGGAAATGACCACGCCCTGGAAGGCCATTTCACCGCGCAGCAAGTCGGTCAGCACGGCCCGCGACAGCGTGGCCGGCACGCTGGCGTCCGCTTCGATGGCCGGGAACATCACGTGCGCCGTCATGATCGCATCCACGCCCTGGCCGATGGCGGCCTTGAACGGCAGCAGTTCCACCGCGTCCAGGCGCGCCTTGTCGTGCGGGACCGAGGCCATGCCGTAGTGGGTGTCGATGGCGGTGTCGCCGTGGCCGGGGAAATGCTTGGCGGTGGCGATGACGCCGGCCGACTGCAGCCCGCGCAGCGCCGCCACGCCGTAGTCGACGACGGTTTGCGGATCTTCGCCGTAGGCGCGCACGCCGATGACGGGATTCAGGCGGTTGTTGTTGACGTCGAGGACAGGCGCCAGCAGCATGTTGATGCCGATCTGGCGCATCTCGTCGCCGTTGACGAAACTGAGCTGTTCGCAGTCGGCCACCGAACCGGCTTCCTGGAAGGCCATCGCGGCGGGAATCGGCGTCACGCCTTGCTCGATGCGCATGACCATGCCGCCTTCCTGGTCCAGGGCGATCAGCAATGGCAAGTCGCTGACTTGCGCATTGATCTCTTGCAGCTCGCGGCACAGCGCTGAAACCTGTTCCGGCGTATGCACGTTGCGGCGAAAGAGGATGACCCCGCCGATTTTTTTCTGCCGAATAAGCCGGGTGATATGCTCGTTTGGCGCCAATGCGTCAAAGCCGACCATGAATAACTGACCTATTTTTTGCTGCAATTGCTGATTCATGAACTCATTCCTTGGGATTGTCGAGGGTGTTAAAAGCGGTAGCGGTCGTATTCATCAGTCTGGCCAAGCGCGCGCGCCCAGCAGTTTTTCGCCCAGGGCGCTCAATTCGGCGGTCTGGTATTTGGTTTGTTCCCAGCGCCGCGGATCGCCGTGCAGGCTGTATCCCTGCGGCGCCAGGCGTTCCTTCCACGAGCGGATGCGCCAGTTCCTTAATTCTTCATTGTCTGGCTGGGCCGGCATCATGGAAATGTATTGTGCCATCCGAACTTTGTTCCTGGAAGTGTTTTGCCGGATGCCATGGCAAAGCTTGCTGTTGAAGATGAGCAAATCGCCCTTTTCCAGAGGCACCGGCACATGCGGCAAGTCGGCCACCTTGGGCCTGTACCAATCCCAGTCGCCCGCCTGTTCGCGCCGCCAGGCTTCATAGTTGCGGTACAGCTCGGGTATGCAAACGAAGCCGCCGACCTCGCCATCGGTCTGGTCGCTGATCGACAGCACGCCCTGGACATTTTGCGGATCGGTATCCGGATCGTAATCCCAGTGCATGAAACTCTTGAATGTAAAACCCGGCTCCGGCGGCAGGTTGAAGTTCATCCTGTCGATCGATACCCACAGCTTGTGCGTGCCCCAGACATCGACAAACGCGTCATAGATTTTTTGCGTCTGGCGCGTATCCCACAGATACTGGTGATTGTATAGCTCGATCATGCCGGCATTGAAACTCAGCTCGGTTTTCCGCAGCCTGGATTTTTCCGGCGGATACCAGGTGCCCGGCTCGGCGGGATCGAACTCTTCGAACTCCCACATCAGTTTTTCCAGCCTGGCTATCTTGTCCGGTTCGGCGGCGCCCTTGATCACGATATAGCCGTTGTGCCGCCAGAATTGCCAATCCTCTTCGGACAGGGCGCGCAGGGGCGCGCCATCGAGGCGCTCATTGAGCCGGAATGCGTTCTTGGCGATGGTCGACAGATTGCGTGCCGCGATGCTGTCCTTGCCGATGTTTTCTATCGTCGGGTTCATATCAAGCTCCGATGCGCGGCTTGCGCGCGATATGGTACTCAAGAAGGTGCAGCCGTTCAAAAAACAGGTCATACGCATAATCGAAGCTGGCGCAGATCCTGAAGCCCTTTTTCAGGTAGATATGCAGGGCATCGTTTTGCTCCCAAACCGTCAAGACGATGCGCGTGCTGCCCTTGCTGCGCGCCAGCTGCTCGATTTCATTGAGCATGATGTTAAAGAGACCCCTGCCGCGGTAGCGGTCTTCGATTGCCAGGCTGGCCACCAGAAAATCCGCGGCCGTTGCGTGTTGCGCGATAAAGGCGTCATAGGCCTCGTCCATGGCCCGCATCTCGTCCCGGTAATAGGAAACGGCGTCTATCCCGGCAAACTCCGCCAGGGTCGCAGCGGTAAAAAAGCCGGTAAACTTTTCCCGGCCATCGAACACGCCGACCAGGTGGGCGAGATAGGGATCGATGTTTTGACGTCGTTGCAGTTGCACCAGCGGCAAATTGAGCTTGTTGGAAAATGAGCAATACTCAAGATGGCTGGTGGAAAATAGCAAGGCCGCCATGCGGTTTTTATCTTCGTCCGCCAGCATTGTCCCGGGTACGAAACTTAAAGCGGCATTTGAATTTAGCATGGGAATACCGAAGCTTGATGAAGGGCTGGATTGAGGACATAACTGACGCCGGCATAGTTCGATATGCGCGAGTGATAATTTTCCTGGCGGCCCCGGCCTTTGGTCTTGCACCAGAAATTGCCGCTCCCGATGCGCTCGGCATTCTTCGCCGTCAAATAGACGGCAAACAGGGAATTGACGCGGTCCAGTTTTTCATCGTGGGACAAGAAAGAATAATAATGGCAGCTCTCAGGCTCGGCCCGAAGTTGCGGCGCATACGCCATCCTGGGCACTTCCTCGATGCAGGATATCTCGGCCAGGCTTTCCAGTTCCAGTATGTTATCCAGCCGCCAATCCCGCTTTTCCAGCGCAGCGATGCATCGCTCGTAGCTGTGCTGTTCCCCGGCATTCAGCGGCACCTCGGCCTTGGTGATCGCATCGACGACGAGGCGCATGCCGCGCAAGCCGCTGACGACGTTTTCCTTTTTCCCGTCGTGAAGCACGGAGTGGCTTTTTTCGATATCGTCATAGCTTAAAAACGTTTGCCCGATACCCTTTTGCCAGACGCCGTAAGTGGCGTCGTGCAGCGCCGCGGCATAGGTTTTCGAGGCGGCGGGATGGCGGATCTTATCGGGAACAGCCGAACCCAGCCTGCCCAGGTTTGCCTCCATTTCCGCCACCATGTGCATGACCGACGGGTTGCCTTTCCTGGCGATCAAGACGCCGTTTTCATCCTTGGCCAGGTTCATCCAACTGACGAAGCACTGGTGTATTTTTCCAGAGCGCGCATCGATATTGAAATCGATATAGTCCGGGACTTCGGGCTTGGACAGGAAAATCGTCGCCGATTTGTAGGGAATGGTGTCGGCGTCCAGATACATTCCGCCGAACTGCCGCAAGATCAAGAGCCTGAAAAAATCGGCCAGATTGACGAAGTATTTCTTCGCATGCAGTTCGCGGATCAGTCCAAGGTTTTGCGGCGAAAAATCCAGCGCCAGATCGTGCAGGGAATGCACCGCATGCCTGTGCGTGCCGATGGCATAATTGCCGATCCGATACCGGGATGCTACGCTCGCCGGCAGAAAATCCGGGTCATCGGCCAGCTGTTTCCGGTCCCACACCCACAGCAGGGATGCATGGCGGGCCTCATATTCCGATCCCGCTTCATCGATCGCGCATTCCCATTGGCGCGCGGCTTCCCTGGCGATCGCAGGCGGACTTCCGCCCATCCAGATGCGGTGAATGATTTTTTCGTCGTCGCTCATCGCCTGCGTCGGCACGCCGAGCAGGGAAGAGATCGTCCGCGCGTCAAACAGGGCAAAATTCGACTGGATGAATTGCTGCAGCTCGAACAAGTGTTTTCTATAATTTTCCTGCAAGGTGCCGAGCCGGGCATCGCCGCTGGCGTCGTTGATGTTATTCAGTGCGCAATACCATTCCCACTGCTTGCAGGTCAAAAATTCATACTTCAGATTTTTGATCAGAACCTCGTATTCAAGATCGAAATCCATCATGCGTATCCCATCCAACGTTCAGTATCGGTCACATCGTTTTGACGGCCTGGAAGGCGCCCTGGCGTTCAGCTGGAGGGAACAGGCAGCAATTGCCGGGATTCGTGCACCCTGATAAAACGCAGCAAGGAAAAATAAATGAGCAAGCCCAATGGCACATTGAACAGCGCATAGGAGGACAGCGAATAGCTGAATTTGTCGCACACCAGGTTATAGATTTCCAGGCCTAGCGAGATATACAGGCAGTAAAGCAGGCTCATGGCGGACGAGGTCAGGCTCATGGATTCGCCGGTGGCGGTCAGGGAAATGCGTATCAGCGCGCCGTTGAACAAGCCGAATCCGGCTGAAAAAACAAACATGCAGACGACGAATAGATGGCCATGCTCGCGCATCAGTCCCGCCCCCAGCATGCCGAGCAAGGCCAGGCCGCCTCCCTGGCGTATCAGCCGGCTCATGGAAAAATCATTCTCCAGCTTTTGAATCGCGAAGCTGCTCAGGATAAAACCGGAAAAGATCACGCACTGGTAGAGGATGTAAGTGCCATACGATGCATGCATGTGTTCCAGAATGATCAGCGGCGACAAGCCTATCCACGCGGTCAGCGGCGTGATCGATATCCCGGCGATCAAGATGCCGGACATGAATTGGCTATTGCTGAAGATGGCCAGGTAACTGGCCTTGATGGCGGCGATATTGAATCGATCCGGCGCCGTTTTCCCATGCGGCATAAACCTGAAAAAACCTATCCACGAAACCACTCCCAGGACGAGCGAGATGGCAAACACGAATTGCCAGTGAAACAGGCTGACGACGCCGCTGCCGATGACGGGGCCGATCAGCGGCGCAAATACCGCGGTGTTCGACAAGATGGTGGTCAGCTTGACCGCTTCGCTATCGTCGAACAGCTCGTGAATCATGGCGTAGCCGATGAAGATAAAGCAGGACCCCATGCCCTGGAAGAAGCGCGCCGCCAGGAACTCGGTAATGGATGCCGAAAAGGGGATGAACAGGGTCGCCAGCAAGAACAGCGCGTTACCGGCCAACATCACCTTGCGCTTGCCGACCCGGTCCGCGACCGGCCCCAGGAAAATCTGCAGCATGCTGCCGCCGAGGATATACAGGCTGAGGGAAAAGGCGATATTGCTGTTCGACGCGTGGAAGTCATTCACGACCTGCAGCATGGCCGGCATGATCATATCGTTCGACAGATAGATTGTTAATTCATACAAGATGAAAAACAGTGAAAAATACAATAAATGCCTTCGTTTTTCGAACATGTTTTTGCCTAAAGAGGTTTGACAATCGCATGCGCGCGGCAGGCATGCGTTTTTTTCCCGGACTGCGGGCCTGGCTTTTCTTGTCATCCGGATTGCAGCGTTTCAATACCAGAAGCGCTCATCAATCGAAA
>DASYLQ010000256.1:0-2957 GCA_036009485.1 Janthinobacterium sp. | reverse complement strand
CCCCTTCCCATCCCGAACAGGACCGTGAAACGATATTGCGCCGATGATAGTGCTGCAACCAGTGTGAAAGTAGGTCATCGTCAGGCTTGTCATAGTGAAAAACCCCGCCGGTCGCCGGCGGGGTTTTTTTACGTCGGTTGGTTTTACCTGTTGAATCCGGATACGAAAAAAGCCCACGAAGGGCTTTTTGCTGTATGCGCGACGGCTTACATCAGAAGTGGTAGCTGGTCTTGATGTCGAAGACGTTGACGCCGGTGTTAGGTTTTTTGTAGCCTCCGTTCGAGAAGTGCTGGATCTTCGCGCCGATTTCCCATTTGTTGTTGAACACATAGCCGATGCCGATGTGATCGCCAAACTGAAAGTGGGTCGACAAGCGATACGTATCGTTATCGTACAGCTTGGACAAACGGTGGACACCGATGCCGCCTTCATAGTAGATACCCTTCTTGTCATCGTTTTCCCAGCGGAAGACTGGATCGATGCCGATATCCCACAGGCGCTGCGTGGCGCCATCGATGTTTTGGTAATGGTTGGCGCGCCATATGCCGATGCTGGCGTCCCAGTAACCGCTCAGGTGGGCGCCATTGGATTGGAACCAGCGCGCGCTCCAGTCCGATTGGGCGCCGAAACGAACCATCTGGGTGCGGGTGCCGGTTGCGGCATCGAAAGAGGCGGAATCGATTAACTGGTCGGCAAAGCTCGATTCGGCAAACAGCAGGGCGGCGGCCGCCGCGGCGACTTTGAGTACTTTATTTGGGGCAAACATATGCTCTTTCCTATAGAAATCGGTAGATCAACTGATAAACACAGACAGATATTGTACCGGGGTTCGCAAAATGTGATTGGCACGTAAAAGTTGTTACAATCCTCGCTGTTCATCAGACTGGGTCTTTCATGTCATTCTCCACGAAAATCGCTTTCCTTGGCATCGGCTTGATGGGGGCGCCGATGGCGCACCGCCTGTTGCAGGCAGCTTATCCGGTGACGGTCTGGAATCGCACTGCCGGCAAGACCCAGACCCTGGCCGAGGCAGGAGCCAGGGCGGCCACTTCCCCGCAAGACGGAGTCGCCGGTGCCGGCATCGTCATCAGCATGCTGGCCGACGGCCCGACCGTCGGCCAGGTGATGCAAGCCGCATTGCCCGCCCTGTCGCCTGGCACATTGTGGATCGACATGAGTTCCACGCAGCAGTCCGAAGCGCTGGCTTTTCATGCATTGCTGACGCAACATGGCCACCGTTTCATCGATGCTCCCGTATCCGGCGGCGTCGGCGGCGCCCAGGCCGGCACGCTGGCGATCATGGCTGGCGGCGATGCGTCCGACTTTAGCGAGGCGCAAGCCGTGCTGGCCGCGATGGGCCGGCCGTTGCGGGTCGGCCCCGCCGGCAGCGGCCAGGTGGCGAAACTGTGCAATCAGCTGATCGTCGGCGCAACGCTGAACATCGTTGCCGAAGCGCTGTTGCTGGCCCAGGCGGCAGGCGCCGACCCGGCCGCCGTGCGCAATGCCATACGCGGCGGCTTTGCCGAGAGCCGTATCCTGGATGTGCATGGCCAGCGCATGCTCGAACGGAATTTCCTGCCGGGCGGCCAAGTCAAGACACAAATCAAGGACATGCATAACATCCTGGCCGCGGCCGCCGCGGCCGGCGTGAGCCTGCCGGTGACGGAACTGGTGAGCGCGCGTTACGAGTCGATCGAGGGACTGTATCCGGCCGCCGACCACTCGGCGGCCTTGCTCGCGCTGGAGCGTTTGAATCCGGGACGGCGTCTGGGCATCGGTTTGGATCAGCTGCCGGACGCCTGAAACCTGGGCCGTAAAAACGGCCTCAGCGCGCCAGCGGCAAGGCCATTTCCGCCATGCGCACCCAGAAACTGGCGCCGATCGGCAGCAGGTTGTCGTTGAAATCATAACTGCCGTTGTGCAAGACGCACGGCCCCAGCCCATGGCCGCCATCGCGATGTTCGCCTTCGCCATTGCCGATGAAGATATAGCAGCCGGGCTTGTTCTGCAGGAAGAAGGCAAAGTCTTCGGCGCCCATGGTCGGTTCGACATGGTCGTTGACCTGCTCCGGCCCGACCACTGCCTTCATCACTTCCACCGCAAAAGCCGTTTCCCTGGCGTGATTGACCAGCGGCGGATAGTTGCGCTTGAATTCAAACTCGACTTCGGCGCCGAAGGCTTCCGCCGTATGCTCGGCAATGCGGCGCATGCTGGTTTCGATCAAGTCCAGCACCGGCGTGGTAAAGGTGCGCACCGTGCCGATCAGCCTGGCTTCGTCGGGAATGACATTGGTCGCGCTGCCGGCATGGATTTGCGTAATCGACAACACGGCCGTATCCAGCGGGCTCTTGGCGCGCGTGATGATGGTTTGCCAGCTTTGCGCGATCTGCACCGCGATCATCACCGGGTCGATGCCCTTGTGCGGCTGGGCCGCATGCGAACCCTTGCCCTTGACCGTCACGTGGAATTCGTTACTCGAAGCCATCATCGGCCCTTCGACCACGCTCAGCGTGCCGGCCGGCGCGCCTGGCCAGTTGTGCATGCCATAGATGGCTTCCATCGGAAAGCGCTCGAACAAGCCGTCCGCCATCATTTCCCGGGCGCCGGCGCCGCCTTCCTCGGCTGGCTGGAAGATCAGGTAGACGGTGCCGTCGAAATGCCGGTTCTTGGCCAGATGATAGGCCGCGCCCAGCAGCATCGCGGTATGGCCGTCGTGGCCGCAGGCGTGCATCTTGCCGGCGTGACGCGAGGCATGGGCGAAAGTGTTGACTTCTTGCATGGGCAGCGCATCCATGTCGGCGCGCAAACCGATGGCCCGGTCCGACCTGCCGTTCTTGATGATGCCGACCAGTCCGGTGCGGCCGAGCCCGCGCACCACCGGTATGCCCCATTCAGTCAGCTTGGCCGCGACGACGTCGGCAGTGCGATGTTCTTCGTAGCAGAGTTCAGGATGGGCA
>DASYLQ010000255.1:0-4208 GCA_036009485.1 Janthinobacterium sp. | reverse complement strand
CGTCAATGACTATGTGTATTCCTGGAAGCGGCTGTTCGACCCGAAGCTGGGCTCGCCGCATAGCTGGCTGTTCGAAGGCAAGGTCGTCGGCTTCGACCAACTGGCGGCCGACGCCAAAAAAACCGGCAAGTTCGACTTCGACAAGCAGGTCGCCGGCTTCGAGGTCATCGATCCCTACACGCTGCGCATCCACCTGCTGCATACCGATTTCAACCTGGGCATGATCCTGGCGCACCAGCCGACCGTCGCCGTGGCGCGCGAAGTGGTGGAAAAATACGCCGACATCAAGGGCGAGGCCGCCTCCAATCCGGTCGGCACCGGCCATTACAAGTTGACGGAATGGACGCGCGGTAGCCGCATCGTGCTCGATGAAAACACCGATCACTTGCCTGAAGTGTGGAATTTCCAGGCCGGCAGCGATCCCGAAGACCAGCGCATCGTGGCCCAGATGAAGGGCAAGAAAATCCCGCAGATCGGCCGCATCGAAGCCAATGTGCTGCTGGAAGACCAGTCGCGCTGGCTCTCCTTCCAGAGCGGCGAGAGCGACATCATGTGGCTGGACGGCCCGCTGGCGCCGAAAGCCATCGACAATGGCAAGCTGAGGCCGGAACTGGCGGCCCGGGGCGTTCAACTGTCGCGCCTGGTCAATCCCGAGCTGTCGATGTATTACTGGGAGATGGAAGACCCGCTGCTGGGCGGCTTCAGCAAGGAAAAAATCGCCCTGCGGCGCGCCATCGCCATGGCCCATAATATCGACGAGGAAATCCGCATCGTCTGGAATGGCCAGGCCGTGCGCCTGGAATACCCGATCCCGCCCGGCGTGGTCGGCTACGATCCGGACTATAAAAGCCTGCTGCAATACGATCCCGTGCTGGCCAACAAGCTGCTCGACAAGTTTGGCTATAAAAAAGGCCCGGACGGTTGGCGCACCCTGCCTGACGGCAAGCCGCTGCTCATCCATTACACCTCGCGCAACGAGGCCAGCGGCATGCTGCAGGGGGAGATGTGGCGCAAGACCTATACCTCGATCGGCATCCGCATGGAAAACGACCGCCTGATTTTCAGCGACATCTTACAAAAGGAAAAGGAATGCAGGCTGGCCAGCCGCACCTTCCAGTGGATCGCCGACTATCCGGACGGGGACAATTTCATGCAATTGTTCTATGGACCGAATTCGCGGCAAAACAATCCCGGCTGCTACCAGGATCCGGTCTATGACAAATGGTATGTGCAGAGCCAGCAGATGCCGGCCGGCCCGGAGCGGGACGCGCTGTACCACAAGATGGCGCGCCGGGTGGAAGCCAACGGCGGCGCCCTGATGGGGTATGCGCGCTACCGCAACATGCTGGCCCAGCCAAGCGTGCTGGGGTATAAAAAGCATCCGATCCTGCTGCAGGAATGGCAGTACATCGATATCGACCGCTCGAAGACAAAGTAATGAGCTATCGGCGCCGCCCATCGTCACCAAGGAAATAGTATGTTTGCTTATATTGCGCGCCGGCTGTGGCAGATGCTGCCGACCATGCTCGGCGTGGTGTTGCTGGTATTCGTCTTGTTCAACTGGGTCGGCGGCGATCCCGCCTACATCCTGGCCGGCAAGATGTCGAATGCCGAAAGCATCGCCAACATCCGCCACCAGCTCGGCGTCGACCAGCCCTACGCCATCCAGCTGTGGATCTTCATCAAGCAAATTCTCACCTTCGATTTCGGCCAGAGCTGGAGCACAGGCGAAACCGTGGCCCACATCATCACGACCCGGCTCGGCCCGTCGCTGACGGTGCTGCTGCCGATGACCATCCTGGAAACCTTCTTCGGCATCGCGCTGGCGCTGGCCGTGGCCTTCGTGCGCGGCTCGCTGACCGACCGCGCGGTGATGATCTGCTGCACCGTCGGCATGTCGATTTCCATCCTGGTCTACATCATCGTCTTCCAGTACGGCCTGGCCTACAAGCTGGGCCTGTTCCCGGTGCAGGGCTGGGGCGAGCGTTTCTGGGAAAACCTGCTGCGCTATTCGACCCTGCCCATCCTGATCGGCCTGGCCGTCTCGATCGCCCCGACCCTGCGCCTGTTCCGCAGCTTCGTGCTGGACGAGGCCAGCCAGGACTATGTCCGTACCGCCCGCGCCAAGGGCTTGTCGGAGCGGCGCATCATGTGGGTCCATGTCTTGCGCAACGCTTCCATCCCCATCATCACCTACGTCATGTCGAACTTGCCGGCCTTGCTGATCGGCGCCTTTTTGCTGGAGCGCTTCTTCGGCATTCCCGGCATCGGCCGCGAAGTGATCCTGGCGGTCGAGCGCAGCGATTTCCCGGTGATCAAGGCGGTCACCGTCTACGTCGCCGCCGCCACCATGGTCTTCAACCTGCTCGCCGACCTGATGTACCAGGCCGTCGATCCGCGCGTCCAATTGAAATAAGCCTTTGTCTATGTCAGCCATACAAGCAATGCCGAACAATCAAACCTCGCCCGGCCTGTGGGCGCTGGCCTGGCGCCGCCTGCGCGCCGACAAGCTGGCGATGGCCTCGATGGCCGTGGTCGCTCTCTTCCTGCTGCTGCTGCTGCTGTCGGCCAGCGGCCTCATCGTCTCCGACTGGGAAGACGAGGTCGGCGTCAACTATGCGCCGCCGACCTTCGCCGGCGCCGACAGCGGGACCGATTTCCGCGCCGCCAGCAAGGCGGCCGCCGCCGGCCAGGCCACGCCGGTGAATGTCTTCGACCCGCTGGCCGACGACATCCGCCAGATCAGGGCGCAGATGGGCGAGCCGGCCGGCGCCGAGGTCGACCTGTACGGCGTCGTCGATCCGCTGGCGGCCGACCTGGCTTCGCTGCGCGCGGGCCTGGGCAAGGCGCACAGGCAGGGCAAGGCGGCGCGGCGCGAAACGCTGCCCTTCGGCGCCGACAAATGGGGCCACGACATCGTCAAGAAAACCATCAAGGGCGGCGAAACCTCGATCGTCGTCGGCCTCGTCGCGGCCTTGCTGGCGGTGGTGCTGGGCACCCTGTTCGGCGCCTTTTCCGGCTACTTCGGCGGGTACATCGACGACTTCTTCAACTGGTTCTACAGTATCTTCACGTCGATCCCGTCCATCCTGATGATCTTGACGGTGGCCGCGGTGTTGCAGCAAAAGGGCGTGCTGACCATCGTCCTGATCCTCGGCCTGACCGGCTGGACCGGACCCTACCGCCTGATCCGCGCCGAGTACATCAAGCACAAGGCGCGCGAATACGTGATGGCGGCCGACGCCATCGGCGCCTCGCACTGGCGCAAGATGTTTGCGCATATCTTCCCCAACGTCAGCCATGTCGCGCTGGTGCAGATGTCCATCCTGGTGGTCGGCTTCATCAAGGCCGAGGTGATCCTGAGTTTCCTCGGCTTCGGCGTGCCGGTTGGCGTGGTGTCCTGGGGCAGCATGCTGAACGAGGCGCAAAACGAACTGATCCTCGGCAAGTGGTGGCAATTGACGGCCGCCGCGCTGGCGATGGCGGTGCTGGTGACGGCCTTTTCGCTGTTTACCGACGCGCTGCGCGACGCCCTCGACCCGAAAGTGAAATAAGGATGAGCATGAGCCCGGATAATCTGCTGCAGGTAAGGAACTTGCGCGTGAGCTTTCGCATCGACAAGAAAAACACTTTCGAGGCCGTCAAGGGAATTTCCTTCGACGTGCCACGCAATACCACGGTGGCGCTGGTGGGCGAATCGGGCAGCGGCAAGTCGGTCAGCTCGCTGGCGGTGATGGGCTTGCTGCCGCCGGAAACCACGCTGATCGACCCCGCCGGCAGCATCTTGTTCGGCGGCAAGGACTTGCTGAAGATGTCGGCGGGCGAGCGGCGCCGGCTGTGCGGCAAGGAGATCTCGATGATTTTCCAGGAACCGATGTCCTCGCTGAACCCGGTGTTCACGGTCGGCTTCCAGATCGCCGAAGTGTTGCGCGAGCATATGGGCATGAACCGGAAGCAGGCCCGTGCGCGCACGCTGGCATTGCTGGACGAAGTCGGCATCCCTGATTCCGCGAGCAAGATCGACGCCTATCCTAGCCAGATGTCGGGCGGCCAGCAGCAGCGCGTGATGATCGCCATGGCGATCGCCTGCGAACCGACCTTGCTGATCGCCGACGAGCCGACCACTGCCCTCGACGTGACGATCCAGAAGCAGATCATGGAACTCATCGCCAGGCTGCAAAGGAAGCACCAGATGTCGGTGCTGTTCA
>DASYLQ010000254.1:0-3947 GCA_036009485.1 Janthinobacterium sp. | reverse complement strand
GCGATCAGCGACTTGTTTTGTGGTGAATCCGGCAAGGTTTCGCCCAGTTCCGCGAACGCCGACACGGCCCGGTTGGGTAATTCCAGCGTGCGCATCTGCACCGCCGGCGCCAGGCTCTTGGTCACCTGCACCTTCAGCTTGATGGCGTCGATGTGCCAGCCGCGTTTCTCCAGCTCGCCTTGCAGTTTCGGCAATTGCTGCTTCAGCTTGGCCGCCAGCGCCGCATTCGGGATCGCCAGCACCAGTTGTCCGTCCTGGAATTGCAGGATGTCGCAATGGACGAACATGGCCGGCAGCGCCTTGGCGCAATCCTTTTGCAGCGCCACCATGCGCGTGACGGCCGGCATCAGCGCCGCCATCGTGCCGCTGCGGCGCAGGAAGTCGGTGGCGCCCGGCGCCGTCGGCGCCGACCTGCCGAATTGGGGACGGTAAGAATACTTGGATCGCATGGGCGAAACATATCACAGCCGGCGCGGATACGGCGGCCCGCGTACGGCGATCAGCGTACGGCGTATCGCGGCGGACGCGGTGCGCTGTTTCCATACGGGAAAGAAATATCCGCCTGAAGCCCTGCTTGAATTAATGGCTTTCTGTTCTGCCCGGCTATTGTTAAATCGGCCAAGAACCCAATGTTGGCCGGATCGCATGATAAAATCACCGTCTTTTGCCATAGTCGAACTCCGTGCGGTAACGCGATGTCACCAACAGAGCTTTTTTTAACGGCGCTTTTTCAAGAATTCAAGCATGTCATTACTGACCCAGATTTTCGGTAGCCGCAACCAGCGGCTGCTCAAGCAATACCAAAAGACGGTACGCGAGATCAATGCGCTCGAGCCGGTCGTCGAAAAGCTGTCGGATGCCGAGTTGCAAGCGAAAACGCCGGCCTTCAAGGAGCGCATCGCCAACGGCGAAAGCCTGGACACGCTGCTGCCGGAGGCCTTCGCCGTCTGCCGCGAAGCCAGCAAGCGCGTCATGCGCATGCGCCACTTCGACGTCCAGCTGATCGGCGGCATGGTCTTGCACTACGGCAAAATCGCCGAAATGGGCACCGGCGAGGGCAAAACCCTGATGGCGACCCTGCCGGCCTACCTGAACGCCCTGTCGGGCAAGGGTGTGCACATCGTCACCGTCAATGATTACCTGGCGCAGCGCGACGCCGACAGCATGGGCCGCCTGTACGGCTGGCTGGGCCTGTCGACCGGCGTCAACCTGTCGCAGATGGAGCACGACGCCAAGCAGGCCGCCTACGCCGCCGACATCACCTATGGCACCAACAATGAATTCGGCTTCGACTTCCTGCGCGACAATATGGTGTTCGAAGCGCGCGACCGGGTCCAGCGCGCGCTCAACTTCGGCATCGTCGATGAAGTCGACTCCATCCTGATCGACGAGGCGCGCACGCCGCTGATCATTTCCGGCCAGGCTGAGAACCATACCGAGCTGTATCACCAGATCAACCAGGTGCCGGGCATGCTGACCTTGCAGATCGGCGAAGAGACGCCGGACGGCAAGGGCCAGGTCGAGGTGCCGGGCGATTACACCAAGGATGAAAAGGCGCACCAGGTGCTGCTGACCGAAGCCGGCCACGAAAAGGCCGAAGCCATCCTGACCCAGCTCGGCCTGCTGCCGGAAGGCGCCTCGCTGTACGACTCCGCCAACATCACCCTGGTGCACCACCTGTACGCGGCCCTGCGCGCCCACGCGCTGTATTTCAAGGACCAGCATTATGTGGTGCAAAACAATGAAGTCGTCATCGTCGACGAATTCACCGGACGCCTGATGACGGGCCGGCGCTGGTCCGACGGCTTGCACCAGGCGGTGGAAGCGAAGGAGGGCGTGAAGATCCAGAACGAGAACCAGACCCTGGCCTCGATCACCTTCCAGAACTACTTCCGCATGTATTCCAAGCTGGCCGGCATGACCGGCACGGCCGATACCGAAGCCTACGAATTCCAGGAAATCTATGGCCTGGAAACCGTGGTGATTCCGCAAAACCGTCCGCTGCAGCGCAAGGACCGCCAGGACCAGGTGTATAAATCGGCCCAGGAAAAATACAATGCGATGCTGATCGACATACGCGACTGCTACGAGCGCGGCCAGCCTGTGCTGGTCGGCACGACCTCGATCGAGAATTCGGAACTCTTGTCCGGCATCCTGAGCAAGGCCAAGCTGCCGCACAATGTGCTGAACGCCAAGCAGCATGCGCGCGAGGCGGAAATCATCGCCCAGGCCGGCAGCCCGAAAGCCATCACCATCGCCACCAACATGGCCGGCCGCGGCACCGACATCGTCCTCGGCGGCAGCGTCGAGAAGCAGATCCAGTTCGTCGAAGCCAATCCCGAGCTGTCCGAGGCCGACAAGGCGGCGCAGGCGCAAAAACTGCGCGACGAATGGCAGTCGCTGCACGACCACGTGGTCGGCGCCGGCGGCTTGCACATCATCGGCACCGAGCGCCACGAATCGCGCCGCGTCGACAACCAGTTGCGCGGCCGCTCCGGACGCCAGGGCGATCCCGGTTCGTCGCGCTTCTACCTGTCGCTGGACGACGCGCTGCTGCGCATCTTCGCCGGCGACCGCGTGCGCGCCATCATGGACCGCCTGAAAATGCCGGAAGGCGAAGCGATCGAGGCGGGCATCGTCTCGCGTTCGATCGAGTCGGCCCAGCGCAAGGTCGAGGCGCGCAACTTCGACATCCGCAAGCAATTGCTGGAATACGACGACGTCGCCAACGACCAGCGCAAGGTGATTTACCAGCAGCGCAACGAGCTGCTGGAAAGCACCGATATTTCCGATCTGATCGCCTCGTTGCGCCAGGGCGTCTTCACCGACCTGGTGCGCACCCACGTGCCGGAGGAATCGGTCGAGGAACAGTGGAACATCAAGGCGCTGGAAGCCTCCCTGGCCGGCGAATGGATGATCCGGCTGCCGCTGCAGCAGATGCTGGAATCCGAACCCAACCTGAGCGACGAGGAAATGCTCGAGCGCGTGTTGCAGGCCGCCGATGCGGTCTACCAGGCCAAGATCGATATCGTCGGCAAGGAAAGCTTCGGCGGTTTCGAGCGCAACGTCATGCTACAAAGCGTGGACAGCCACTGGCGCGAGCACCTGGCGGCGCTGGACCACCTGCGCCAGGGCATCCATCTGCGCGGCTATGCGCAAAAGAATCCGAAGCAGGAATACAAGCGCGAAGCCTTCGAGTTGTTCGGCCAGATGCTGGACATGATCAAGAATGAAGTGGTGCGCCAGGTGATGACGGTGCGCATACAGTCGCGCGAAGAAATCGATGCGGCGGAAGCGGCGATGCAGCAGTCGCACCTGGAAAACCTGCATTTCCAGCACGCCGATTTCAACCCCAACGCGGCGCCCGAGGAATTGCTGGCGCCGACCGCGGAACCGGCCGGCGCCATCAATCAGCAAGCGATCAATGTCGGCGTCAAGGTCGGCCGCAACGATCCTTGCCCTTGCGGCAGCGGCAAAAAGTTCAAGGCTTGCCACGGCAAGCTGTCTTAAACCGGAGCATCCGGCGACCGCTACGGGCGGTTTGGAAAAGCGGCGCAACCCGGGATCGGGATGCGCCGCTTTTTTTTACGTCCCTGGTCCGACCCGCTTTAAAACGTTTCCCACTCGGCTGAAGCGAGTTCGGTTTGCGGGCGTTTGGCGGCGCCCTGGCGCGGCGTAGGCCGCTGCAGTGCAAGCTTGGCCGCAGCGGCAAGGACTGGAGCCGGCGCCGGCGCCGCTGCGCCAAGCCGGAATAGGCTGACCAGCCCGGCCAAGCCGCCGGCCTGTTCCTGCATCGATGCGGCGGTGGCGGCCGCTTGTTCGACCAGCGCCGCATTTTGCTGCGTCACTTCATCCATCTGGCAAATAGCCTGGTTGATTTGCTCGATGCCCAGCGTCTGTTCCTGGGTGGCGGCGCTGATCTCGCTCATGATGTCGGTGACGCGGCC